>JAXDQQ010000001.1:0-10327 GCA_034667805.1 Thermoplasmata archaeon
CAGGCCGAGGCCCGGCGTCCCCTTCGCGTCGCTCACGAGCGGGAGCGGCGTGTGGGTGAACGTCGCCGTCTCGGTGACGGTCATCACCTTGACCTCCTTCTGCACCACGGTGACGGTGGTCGTCGAGGTGACGGTCGCCGCGGGACCCGTGGCCTTGGCCGCGGCCGGGGCCGGCGGAGGCGGCGGGCTCGGGAACACGAAGTCCATGCCGAAATCGGTGTCGGGGGCGCGGTCCCAGCCCGCGGCCGTCGCCTCGTGCGGGGATCCTTGGCTCAGGCAGCCCTCGGACGGTACGCACCCCATCGCGTAGCTCAGCGCGTACGGCTCCGTGATGCGGTAGGCGCCCGGCGTGGGCCCCGTCGGCATGGCGATCGCCTCGCTCGCGCGCGGGACGACGACCGAGATGGACGTCCCGTCGATGGTGGCATTCAAGGCGTCCAGCAGGGTCCCGGTGGCGGCCGAGTCGTAGAATCCGAGGGCGGCCACGAACGTCGGGTCGTCCGGGCCCATGCGCACCAGGACGTAGCTCGAGGCGTAGTCCGCGAGCGTGGGCGACGGGGTCCCGTCCGGTTTGAGCACCTTGAAGACCACGCGGAGCGACACTCCGGCACCAGCGCAGTTGCCTTGCTGGCAGGCCACGACGGGCGGAGGCGTGCCCGACCCTTCCGCACGCTCGATGTGGACCACGATGTCCGTGTCGGTCGCCTCGAACCAGGCGGCGGCGATGTCCAGGGGAGGCAGCCCGGCATCCCCCGGCGCGTCCACGACCTCAGGAGCTTCGGCCGTGCCCGATTGGGTCGGCAGGGCGAAGGCGGTCAGGAGGCAGGCGAGGGCGAAGGGCAGCAGGCGGACGTGGAGGGCCGTCATCTGCGCCCAAAGGATTCCGGGACGAAGATAAGCAGCCTAGTCCGATGGCCGCAATTTTTCCGGAATGGACCACGCTGCTCAAGTACCGGTTTCCCGGCCGCGCTCCGTGCGGCTCAGTGGGCCAGTGCCGGCGAGGCGTTGAGCGCCTGCAGGCCGCGCCACTGCTGCGTCACGGCGGTGACGGCGTGGCGGGCCACGTGGACGCGCGCCTCGGCCTGCGCCTTGGTCATGCGCGGGCCGGTGACGGCGAGCCCGATGGGCTTCTCCGCCATGAAGGCCAGGTCGGCCAGCTTGCGCGCGACCTCGCGCGCGATGAGCTCGTCGTGGCCGGTCTCGCCTTGGATGATGCAGCCGATGGCCACGACGGCGTCGACGTCGGCGCGCACGGCGAGCATCTTGGCGGTGAGCGGGATGTCGAAGGCGCCGGCGACGTGCAGGTGGTGCACGACGGTGGCGCCGAGTTGGCGCGCGAAGGCGACGGCGTCGTCGGCCATGCGCTTGGTGATCTCGTGGTTGAAGTCGGCCTGCACGAGGGCGATGCGTGGGCCGCTGCCGGGACGCAGGGCAGGGGCGTCGCTGACGTGAGGGGTCGGCGCCGGGTGCGGGGCGTGCGACGAAGGGGAGGCGGCGCGGGCGGCGGGTCCGAACGAGGGGGCGGGCATGGGAGCGGGTCTTGGGGCGGGCTTCGGCGGGGAGACAGGAATGGCGGCGACCGCGGGGGAGGCGGGCGCGGCGTGCACGGGCTCCGGGGCCGGCTCGTCGGGGAGCTTCGGCATCTCGCGGAACGGGTCGTGGTCCGTCTGCACCTTCGTCGGCCCGTGGTGCTTGGAATGGCTCATGGTGAGCGCCGCGGCGGAGGCGAGGTCGGCCTCGGCGTCCAGGTGGGCGGCGTCGGCCTCGACGTCCTCGCCCTTGGGCGCGTGGTCCGCCGGGGTCGGGTTGGGCGTGCGGCGCGGCGTGTGCACCTGCGGCACGGGCGGCTCGTAGTCCTTCAGGATCTCCTTCGCCGACTTCGGGCCCGGCGCTTCGGCGCGGATGCCCTTGCCGGTGCGCGGCTTCTCCTTGAGGTCGGGCCGGTGGTACTCCTCGAAGAGCGTGTCCTTCTCGACGAGCTCGGTCGGAGGCGCGGGTTCCTTCGATGGCGGCACGGGCGGCGGCAGCCCCAGGCCCTTGGCCATGTTGGCCTTGGTCATCGCGGGCGCGGTTCCGGGCGTCTCAGGCGGGAACTTGTAGCCGGCGGCGTTGAGCCCCTTCGGCTTCGGGCCCTCGCCGGGCGCGGCGGGGCGGACGTACTCCTCGAAAAGGTCGGTGCGCTCGGCCGGCGCAGGCGCCGTCGCCTTCGCGGTGGGCTTCGCCTTCTCCAGGGCGTCCTTCTGCGCCTTGAGCATCCGCTCCAGCGTCTTCTCGTCCAGTGCCATCCCGATCCTCGGCTTCCCATGGAACCTAGGCTTGAAGGTTTTGCTATTGCATCAGGGGGTCCCCAGGAGGCGGGGAAGATGGGGAAAAGGCGGCAAAATGAGCGGACGAGGCGCCGTGCGCCATGGTCGCGTCAGCTAGGTCGCGTCAGCTCGGCATGCTCTCGAGGTTCTCGCAGATCTGGTTCCCGTTGGGGGCCAGGCCGGCCGGATGCGTGAACGTGCAGGAGGTGTACAGGTTCCCGCTGCCGGGGAACATGGCCTGGAACTGCACCTTGTGGCCTGGCTCGATGTGGAAGGAGCCGGCCCAGTTGCCCCAGTCGCGCAGGCTGAGGTTCACCCATTGTCCGCCGTCGTCGCGCGCCCAGACGACGCTGGGCTGCACGGGGCCGACCTGGACCTCGACCCACCACTCGTTGCCGCCCTTGTGGTCGAAGCGCGTCGCCCAGGGGCCTGGTTGACCCGGCCCGTAGTCGGGCGTGCACTGGTCGGTCGACGCCGCGGTCGTCCACATCCAGCACGGATAGGATTTGACGCTCGTGGTCCCGTCGGATACGATGGCGCGCAAGACGGTCCCCTGCGGCGCCTTGACCGAGGCCCCCCAGGCGCCGCTCCCTTGCTTCTTCAGCGGCACGTAGGTCCCGCCGTTGACGGAATCGACCACGACGTAGCCGCCCTGGACGGGCCGGTTTGCGTCGACGAAGACCTGGAACCAGCCGGCGTTGCCGCTCGGGTTGCGGAACGTCGCGGTGAAGGGGCCCGTGGAGCCGGCATCGCATTGCTCGACGCCGGCGGGATGCGTGAAGTAGCAGCTGGTCTGCCGCCAGGCGTCGCTCATGCCGCCGGCCCGGTACGCCTGGAACTGCACCCGTTCGCCCGGCGGGATGTGGAACGAGGCGGCCCAGTTCCCCCAGCTGCGCAACGTCAGCTGGTGCCAGCTCCCCGTCTCAGAACGGGCGTAGACGCCCGAGACGTAGTCGTAGTTCTGGGTGACCTTGACCTCGACCCACCATTCGTTGCCGGCCTTGTGGTCGAAGACGATCCAGTCGCTGTCGCTGGCGGCGCCGGTGCCATAGTGCGGCTGCCGGTGGTCTGCCGTCACCGGGAGGGCGGTCACGAGCAGAGCGAGAAGGGAAAGGGCCGAGGCTGCGGCAACGCTGCGTCCAACCATGCCGGCGCATTCCTCCAGGAGTCAAAATCGGGCGGGAGTGGGCCGAGCACGGATTTGCCTAGGCCAACCTTCGGGCTTCGAGGAGCCCTCCGCAAGGTCCAAGTCGGCGTCGGCGCAAGGAATGCGGAATGGCGCGGGCGACGGGGCCGGGTGATCAGTGCGAAGCGGGCCGCAGGTGGGCCGCTTCGCTGCGGGCCGGGTCTGCGGGTCCCAGGTCCGAGAAGCCCTGGCGCTGCCCGGTGCCGGCGCGCTTGACGAGCTCCTCGGGCCGCTCGAGCAGCCAGTACGCGTTGACGGCGTGCTCGGCCACGCGGTTGGTGGCGATGCGCACCAGCTCGGCGTCGTCGCGCGCCTCGTCCATGTGCACGAAGACCTCGAGGATGTGCGTCGACGTCATGAGCTGCGCCTGGCCGATGGCGAGGCTGGCCTCGTGGCCGCACTGCTTGTCGATGGGCTCGGGCCCCGGCATGCCGCAGGCGACGACGATGGCGCAGCCGTCACGCTCGACCATCTGCTTGGCGGCGACGGCGAGGTCCTTGAAGCCGGGGACCGTGCGGCGGAGGATGCGCGAAGGCGCGATGCCGATGTCGCGCAGCGTGGCCGCCGCGATGGAGCCCATGTCGACGGTGCTGAACGTCGTGTCGACGATGCCGTAGCGCGGGCCCTTGGCTCCGGCCGTCACAGGGGTCGGTTCGCGTTGGTGGGCGTCCTCGGGTTTCCAGATCTTGCTCATGGCTGGTCCTCTTCCTTCTTGGAATGCTCATGTGGCCTGCGTGACAGGAGCCACAGCACGATGGCGAGGACGACGCAGGCGGCCGCCCACCGGTAGAGGTTCGGCTCCTTGGTGGCCATCCCGGCGATGGCCAGCATCACTGCGACGACGACCAGCACGATGGCGCCTCCCAGGAGCGTCGGGCGTCCTTCTTTCCTGCTTCGTTGCGAGGTCATCGTCATGGGTGGGGCTCCCGGCGGGCTTGGGTGGAAAGGACCATCGCGACCGCGGCGAGGACGATGGCGGCGACGAGGGCCATGGGCTCGCCGGTCGTGCGCGCGGTGACCGCCAGGACGAGGGCGACGATGCCCAGGGCGATGCAGATGCCGATGATTGTGGCGCGGCGGCGGCCACGGGGGCCTTCGTGGGTCATGGTTTGGCCTCCGGCTCGCGTGGTACGAAGAGTAGCCGCACCTTGTTCTTGCGGAAGTAGAATGCCAGGAAGACGCACATCGCGGCCCCGACCATGGCGTAAAGGACCGCTTCGTAGCGGTCGGTCGTGTAGGCGATAAAGCCGCCGAGCGCCAGGAGGACGACGGCGAGGCCGAAGAACAGAAGATGGGTCTTCATGAGGGGCCCCGTCCGACCTGTTGCACCGATTTCGCGAGGCTGCGGTCGATGTCCATTGGTCGCGTCAGCCATAGGACGGCGATCAGTAAGGTGGCCGTGGCTGCCATGAAACCGGCCGTCGCCCAGTAACCGGACCAGGCGAGGTACGCCCCGGCGATTACGTTGAAAGCCGCGAAGACGACCATGCCGGTTCGCCGGAACTGGAAGAACCGTTCCACCGCGTTTGATCGGTTCATGGCTTGCCCTTCTCCTTGTACAGGCTCTGCTCGGCGGCGCGTTCGGCGACCTTCTCGATGATCTTGCGCGTGCCGTCGAGGTCACCCACGAAGTGCGGCAGGCGGACGACCTTGAGCTTGACGCCGCGGCTGGCGCACTTCTCCTCGACGGCCTTTTCGTCGTACTTCTGGTCGTAGCCGAGTGCGATGATGTCGGGCTTGAGCTCCTCGACGATGCGGTAGTAGTCGCCGCGGTGGCCGAGCACGGCGCGGCTGACAGGCTTGAGCGCCTCGACCATGCGGCGGCGGTGCTCCTCGGGCGTGATGGGGCGGTGCTTCTCCTTCTCCGCGGAGTCGTCGCGCGCGATGACGACCACGAGCTCGTCGCCCAACTTCGCGGCCTCCTCCAGCAGCGCGATGTGGCCCGGGTGCAGGAGGTCGAACACGCCGGTCGTCATGACGCGGACGTGCGGCCGGCGGCCGGCCCGGCCGGGGTCCGTGGCAGTGCTCATCTCGACGCCCCCGCCGCCGACGAGACCGCGGATCTCGCGGAACCCGCGGAAACGGCCCGTTCCGCGAGGTCCGCGGTTTGGGCCGTCGTCGGGCTCACGCCAGGACCGCAGGCGTCGGCTGGGTTGCGGCGCGGCTCTGCCATGCGTCGGTCACGTCCCGGCCCGTGATGAACACGAGTCCTTTGCGGGCCGCGTAGTCCTGCGCCGCCTTTTTGCCTAGCGCCCGGCCGGTCTGGCCGTCGAGCATCTCGCAGATCGTCGTCGAGGGCACCAGGTGGGCCTGGCGGGCCAGCTCGAGCGACAGCTCCGTGTGGCCCTGCCGCTTGGCCAGGCCGCCCTCGGAGGCGTTGAGGAGGATGCAGTGGCCGGGGCTGCGGAACAGCCGGCCGAACGCCTTCTGGGCGTCAGCGTCACGCTGCTTGTCGACGGCCCCCAGGAACTTCGCCAGCGCGACGACGGTGGCGCTGCGGTCCTGGTCGGGGATGCCCGTGTAGGTGGTGCGCAGGTTGACGGTGAGGCCGAACGACGACTTCGACGGGTCGTACTTGATGTCGTCCGCCAGGAGGTGCTTGAGCACGGGATGCGCCTTCGACGCCCCTTGCACAAGGTCGGCCAGGTACGGCAGGCCAAGCTTGCGGTGGTGCTCGGGCGCGACGGTCGTGCACAGCAGGCCGCCGGCCTCCTCGCGCAGGCGGCGGATGGCCTGGGGCGTGGCGAACTCGGAGGCGACGACCATGTCGGTCTCCTCTTCCCGGCCGTCGGCGTCGTAGAGGAGGACGGGTTCACCGCGGCGCAAGGCGGCGAGGGCGGCCTCGATGGGCTTCACGGCTCCGCCAACAGGAGGGCCCTTATCAGGAATGGGTTGCGAGCGAAAAATGGGTTGATTCAGCGGACTGGGCTGGATTCAGCCGATTGCATAGCTTGCGCAGGGCGCTGAGGGAATCCGTTGAATCAGTCGGCGATCGGCTGAATCCGCTATGCGGCGTTGGAGGCGGCGGGCAGCGCCGAGTCCTCGGCGGCCTCGACGGTCGCCTTCTCCCAGTTCTTCCGGTAGGTCGTGACGTAGCCCGCGATGCGGTTGCGGAACACGGTCGTCTTGACGTCCGTCAGCTGGCCGACGACCTTCTTGTTGTGGTCGAAGTCGCCGGTGAACTGGTCGTTGTACTTCGACACGAGTTCGATCGCGACGCGCTTGATGTAGTTCTGACGGATGTTGCCCATGAGTTCACCGGGGTGAGCGGAGCGAGCCAAGGTGAGCTCATGGGCTTGCGACGCGCCGAAGGCGCGAGCAGTCCCGAAGGAGCCACCGGGGAGCAATTGCGGTGAGCTGGGCCTGGATATAAGCAAAGCGGCGGCCCCTCAGGAGAGGGGCAGGAATCATCACTCCGTGGAGAAGGAGCCGTCAGGGTCGCGGGTCGTTCCGTCCCAGTAAGCCACGACCACGCCCGCCGCGTCGAACGCCGCGACGGTCCGCGCCTCGGGGTGCTGCTCCACGTCCCGGTTCAGGTCCTGCCCTTTGCCATCCCAGGACGCTTCGACGGTCCACTCGACGATGGACGGACCGAAGCCTGCCGACTGTCCGGGCGGCCAGACGCGGCAGGCATCGTCCGTCGCATGCCGTCCGCCCTGGTACGCGACGCAGCGCGCCGGCGTCGGAGCCTCGGTGCCGTTCGGCGGACGCAGCCAGTATTGCTCGCCGGCATCGTGCCCTTTGCCGCCGATGTACGCCATCAGCGGCGCCCCTTGCTGCCAATCGTCGGGCCGCGCTTCGTCGAACCGTTCAGCGCACCCCGCCAAGCCGGCGCACGCGACGATGGTCATGATGGCCCACGCCGACCGCATCGGTCGTCATCGTCCGCGGCGGGAATAAGCCTTGAGCGTCAGAACCCGAACAGGCCTTTCTGGCCGGGCTTCGGCACCGGCTTCTTCGGCGCCTCGTCCTCGTCGCCGTCCCCGCCCTCGTCGTCCTCGTCGGCCAGCTTTGCCTTCTTTGCCGGAGGGGTTGGAGCGTCCTCGTCGTCCTCGTCGGGCAACGCCTTCGTCTTGGCGGGCGCGACGGGTGGGAACACCGGCGTCCGGGCGTCCACGGCGCTGCGGATCTCCTTGACCAGCTTGGCGTTGGCCTGGTCGCCGAGCAAGAGCGCGAGCTGCTCGTCGTCAAGGTCGAGCTCCAGCGTCTGCTCGACGGCGAACTCGCGGTCGTTCTGGAAGAGGAACGTGAAGGACTCGACCATCTCCAGGCGGGACTTGCGCTTCGACGTGTGCGTCGCGCGGCCGAGCACAAGGGCCAGCTCGTCCTTCGCCTGGCGCATGCCCTTCGTGCGGCCCATCTTGGAGAGCCACTGCGGGAACCCGAACGGCACGTAGCCGGTGTTGTGGTATTCGCGCTGCCGCGAGGTCATGACGCCAAGCGTGGCCAGTTCGCCAGCGTAGCTCCACAGCCCGTAGTTCTGCGTGCTGCGCGTCCGGCCCAAGAAGAGGTCGGCGCGGGAGAGCATGTGGTAGCCGCGCACCAGGTCCTCTGGGTCGCGGAACTCCTTCGGCATGTTCTCGTCGACCCACAGGGCGAGGTCCTCCGGCGTCGCATCGACCGACCAGACCTCCTTGCGCACGTCGTCGAGCTTGCGGCCCTTGAGCACGTGGCGCACGAGGTCGAACATGGAGCCGACGGTGTCGCGCTGGCCGAGCGAGCCGAGCTCCTTGACCGTCACGTGCTTGCGTCCGATGGCGATGGACTCGAAGTCCCGCACCGCGGCCCGCAGGTCCCCTTCCGCCTTCACCGCGATGGCCTCCAGCACCTCGCGGTCCACGGTGACTCCCTCAGCGGCGGCGATGCGCCCGAGCGCCGCGGGGATGGAGCGCACGTTGACGCGCTGGAACTTGATCTCCTCGCACAGCGTCCGCAGTGACGAGCCGGAACCCTTCTGCAGCGCGTACAGGTCGTTGACGATGAGCACGATGGGCTGGTGCGTCGTACGGATGGTCTCGACGATCTGCGCCTTGCCGCCCTTGTCCGAGAGGTCCGAGCCGGACTCGTCGAGGCCGCCTTCGCCGGCGCGCTCGTAGAGGTTGTCCGCCTCGTCGAGGATGATGAGCTTGCGGCCGGCCCCGCCGTCGCCGAACGAGCCGTCCGCCGCGAACGTGTGGTGCAGCGCACCGGCGGTCGCGACCTTGCGGATGGTGCCGGCGTTGCGCGCGTCCGAGGCGTTGAGCTCGATGGGCGTCCAGCCCATGTCGGCCGCCAGCGCGAGGGCCGTCGAGGTCTTGCCCGTGCCTGGCGGACCCGCCAAGACGACGGCGCGCCGCTCGGGCGGCTTGCCGGACGCCCAAGCGTCGGCCCAGGCCTTCAGGCGGCCGACGCCGGGACCGTTGCCGACCACGTCCTTGAGGGAGCGCGGGCGGTGCTTCTCGGTCCAGTCCACGAGGGGCCCACAGGAGGCCGCGTCAAGAAGTTGAGCCCGGGGCGCCCGACCCTGCCGGCGCGGCCTCGAGGGCCGTGTCGAAGACGACGCGGCTGCCTTCGGTGCCCCCGCCGAAGCAGTCGTTGCCGAACAGGCCGTCGACACGCAAGCCGAGGCCGACCTCGACGCCTGCGGCCAGTTCTCCAGGCAGCGTCAGGTCGACGGTGGCCAGGACGCAGCCTTCCGCTCCTGGAGCGGGAGTCCCCGGCAGCGGCTGCACCGGCGCGGAATGGCCTTCGGCCAGCGTTCCCCCATCGGCCTCGAGCCAGGCGTCGAGGACGGCGTCCGGCGGGGGCGTCATCGCGCCATTGATCCAGACGAGGACGTGCACCGCGTCCCCGGCATGGTGCGCCCACGAGGTCGGTCCGACGTACGTCGTGCCCCAGCAGATGGTGTGCGTGGGGCCGCACTCAGAGCCGCCTTCGGCGAACCCCCAGCCTTCAAACGGGTAGTCGGCTGGTTCGGGCTTGAGCCGGTCCTCGTCCTCGCGCCACAAATAGAGTGTCTCTGGGCCGGGCGCGCCGTTGCTTTCGGCCTCCACGCCGCGGGCGATGCGGGCGGCTTCGTCGTCCGCCGCGGCCTGGTCGTCCGCATCTGCGCCGTCGTCGAGGCAGCCGGCCAAAAGAGCGGACGCCGTGATGGCGACCAGCAGGAGGGACGCGCCGCGCATGGCCCGGCCTTGCCGTGGAGGCTCTTGTGCCTTGCGGGCAGCACCCGGATTGCCGAAGGGGCTTGACGGGTCGGCTACTTCCGGACGTCCTTGGAGATCTCGCTCGCGGCGACCAGGATCGGGTCCCAGACCGGGCTGAAGGGAGGCGCGTAGGCCGTCTCGACCTCGGCGAGCTTGCGCACCGTCATGCCGGCCTGCAGCGCGACCGCCGCGGCGTTGATGCGAAGCACCGAGTCCTCCGGCCCCGCCATCTCGACGCCGAGGAGCTTGCCGGTGTCTCGGTCGGCCACCATCTTGACGGCCATGTCCTTCGCGTTCGGCATGTAGGCGGCCTTGCTCTTCGACTCGACGAGGCTGATGGCGACGTCGAAGCCCTCCTTCTTCGCCTGCGCCTCGTTGAGGCCGGTCTGGGCGAAGCCGAGGCCGAAGAAGCGCATGACGCTCGTGCCGACGACGCCGGAGAAGGACTGGATGGGGCCCGGGATGCGTTGCAGGCTGGCCGCGATGGAGTCGCCGGCGACGCGGCCCATGCGGTTGCTCGGCAGCGCCAGCGGCATGCCCGTCGGCCGGCCGGTGATGAGGTGGCGCGCGGCCACGCAGTCGCCGGCGGCCCACAGGTCGTGGAAGTTCGTGCGCATGTTGTCGTCGACCAGGAGGTGGCCCGTCGACAGCGC
>JAXDQQ010000002.1:0-4292 GCA_034667805.1 Thermoplasmata archaeon
CCCGTGAGCGGCATCCACAGCCTCGCGGTCGCGGGCCAAGGGCATGCGGCGATCACGGTCCGGATGGGCTCGCTCGACGTCCCCGCCGACGGCGAACTGCGCCCCAACTTGGTCGAGCTCGTCATCGAGGGGCCCGCCATCGGCCCGTGCGACGAGGTCGAGCGCACGGAGCAGGCCGCCGTCAAGTGCATGCGCTTCGGCAACGGCGTCGGCAACCCGGGCCACGGCCCCATGCAGATCCGCCTTTCGCTGGAGCAAGGGGCCCAAGCGTTGGCGCCGCTCGGCGGCCGCTTCATGCAGGAGGTCCGCCTCGCCGACGGCACCATCGCGGAGCACGAGGTCGGCCCCGCCACGTTCCACCCGACGCACAGCCACTGGCACTACGACGGCTTCGCGACGTTCGAGCTGTTCAACGTGGATCCGGCCACGGGGCTGCGCGGCGAGCTGGCGGCGTCGCACCACAAGTCCGGCTTCTGCTTCCTCGACTGGGACAAGATGGTGGAGAACGTCACGATCCCGGCGACAAGGGAGCGCGCCGAGACCGACTGCCTGATCCCTGGCCTGGGGATGGCCTTCGGTGGGACACCTGGCGTCCCCGCCTGGACGAACGGCATCAGCCGCGGCTGGTACGACTTCTACGAGTCGCAGCTCACCGACCAGTACGTCGACATCGACGGCCTGCCCGCCGGCACCTACGAACTGGTGGCGAGCGCCGACCCGCTGCAGACTTTGGACGAGACGGACGACTCGGACAACCAATCGAGCCTCTTGCTGAGCATCGACGGCAACGACATCCAGGTCCTCGAGGAGCGCGCGCACTTCCACGTCCAAGACGTCGACGACCACTGACGCCGACGACCGGGCCACGGATTGCACGAAGCACACGGAACCCCTTGTTCCGTGCAATCCGTGAAATCCGTGGCCCGGCGTCGTCGGCGCATTGAAGTCCGACAGGCAATCCGCGCCTCGATGACGGACCTGCGCGGCCCCTCGCCGACGCCCCGCGAGCTGGGCTTCCGCATGCCGGCCGAATGGGAACCGCAGGAGGCCGTCTGGTTCGTCTGGCCGCGCGACCCCTTGACCTGGCCCGACCGCGTCGGCAAGGCGCGCGACACGTTCCTTCGGGCGATGAAGGCCGTCACGCCGCACCAGCGCGTCGACCTGGTCGTCCACCATGACCTCGCCGCCGAGGCCGAGGCCGCAGTGTCGTCGGCCGGCATCAAGAACGTGGCCCTGCATGCGGTCGACCACCAAGATTCCTGGATCCGCGACTACGGCCCCATCTACCTGGTCCGCCGCGGCGCCGACGGGGTGCGGGAGCGCATGGCGGTCAAATGGGACTTCAACGCCTGGGGCAACAAATATGAGTCCCTCCTGAAGGACAAAGGCGTCGTCGCGCAGCTCGGCAGCAAGGTCGGCGCGCCCCTGCACACCGTGGACATGGTCCTCGAGGGCGGCTCCATCGACGTCGACGGCCAGGGCACCTTGCTGACGACGGAGCAATGCCTGCTCAACAAGAACCGCAACCCGGACATGACCCGCGAGCAGATCGAGCGCCAGCTGCGCGAATACATAGGCGTCGAGAAGGTCCTGTGGCTCGGCGACGGCATCGAGGGCGACGACACCGACGGCCACGTCGACGACATCACCCGCTTCGTGGGCCCCGGCATCGTGGCCACCTGCGTCGAAGAGGACCGCAGCCATCCCAACCACGGCCCGCTCGACGAGAACCACCACAGGTTACGCGGCATGGCGGACTCCCGCGGCCGGGCGCTGCGCATCGTGGAGCTGCCGATGCCGAAGGACATCGAGAGCGACGACGGCAAGCCGCTGCCGGCGAGCCACGGCAACTTCCTCGTCACGACCGGCGCGGTCCTCCTCCCGACGTTCGGCGGCCCGTCCGACTTGGTGGCGCAGCGCCGCCTGCAGCAGTGCTTCAAGGACCGCCCCGTCGTCCCCCTGGACTGCTCGGACCTCGTCTGGGGCATGGGTGCGATCCACTGCCTGAGCCAGCAGGTGCCGGCCGGGCGCCCCGCTCACCTCTGACCTCACGACCTGGCCAGGGAAAGTCGGCGACGCCAAGGCTCAAGTGCCCGAGCCGCCGCTCGCGGGCCGATGCGCTGGCCCGCCGTTGCCCTGGTTTCCGTCGCCTCTTTGCTCGTCGTCGCTGCCCCTGCGGGCGCCGCGGGCACTGACCTCTACATGCACATCAACGGCGGACAGGACATGCCGATGAGCCCGCAGCCGCCGGGTGACGCCTTCTCGGCGAACGAGGGCTTCGGGGCCGGCACGAACAGCCTCTCCTGCTTCCCCGAGGTCCCGACCGTCGGCTTCATCGATGACTACCACACGCTGTACGCCTTCGCGACGCCGAGCCCCATCGACTACAGCGGCGGCAGCGGCGGCGGCAGCGACGAGCCCGCGATCCATCCGTCGCGTGGCATCCTCGCGGCGGTCCCGCTCGAGGGCGCCCAGCCGGTCCTCCACTGGTACTGGTCGACGCAAGCCGCGGCGGAGGGGCCCGAGCCCACGCCCGTGCCCAACGTGGTCGTGCAGGCCACGGTGCGGGCCGGCGAGGCCATCAGCGTCGACGACGTCGCCTACAACAGCGGCGCCATCCTCGCCGAAGGGCGCTCCGAGCCGGCGCTGCTCGCCGGCGACGCCAGCCGGGGCGTCGAGCACTCGATGGTCGGCGGCCGCCACGTCTACCACTTCACGGTCCCGCTCGAGGTCAAGGCCGCGGCCATCCCGAAGGAGGGCTACAACGTCCGCTTGGACACCTACGTCATGCGCGACGAGTGCCCGGCCGACGGCTACCTCATGCCCAACGTCATCTTCGCGCACACCAGCCCCGACCACCGGCCGCGCCTGGAACTGGCGACCGTGCAGCCGCCCGCCGTCCAGGCCGTCGACGTCCATGCCGACAACGGCACCTGGGTCTTCGATGTCCGCGCCAACTCCCCGTGGGGTGGCGTCGACGTCGGCGCGGTCACGGTGGACGTGGCCGGGCCGAGTGTGCCCACCAACCTGACCGTCGAGCCGTACCATGCGCCCGTCCACTGCCACTGCGGCATGTTCGGCGGCTACGGCGAGGTCTCGACGGACCTACGTGCGGTCTGGGACGCGGCCTCGGACCAGGCGAAGCCCGGGGACTACGTCTTCACCGTCCACGTGGCGAACCTGCAGGGCACGGCGGAGACCAGCGGCCAGGCGCCGTTCCAGATCGCCTTCGAGAACGAGTCGCCCAGCGTGGCGCCCGCTTTCCTGGTGCTGGGATTGGCCGCGTTGGCGGTCGTCCTGCGCCGCCGCGCTTGAGCGACGTGGCCAACAGGGTTGAATAGGCCGGCGAACGCCTTTCAGGCCATGCGGGCCACAGCCATCCTTCTCATGGCGGCGGCGTTGGCTTTGCCGCCAGCCGGAGCGACACCGGTCACGCTCTATGGCCACGTGGTCCACATGGGGCAGGACTTCCCGCTCAACACCCAGGAGCCGCCCTCCGATTTCGTGGTCGATGAAGGCATCGGCCTCATGACCAACACGCTGACGTGCCTGCCCGCCACCGGAGTCGTCAACACTTCGCAAGGGTACCACACGATGTACGGTTACTCGAGCCCTAGTTTCGTCGAGTACGGCCAGGCCGAGGACGGCGGGCCCCGCGTGCATCCAGAACGCGGCCTGTCGGCGGACGCCCGATTGGACGCCGCTTCGCCCATGGTCCTGCATTGGTACTTTTCCGAGCCCCAGCCCGGCGAGCTTGGCACCCCTGCGCCGGTCCCGAACGTCGTGGTGCAGGCCACCATGCGCACGGGAGAGTCCCTGAGCGTCGATGACCGCGCGTACGACGAAGGCCCTATCCTCGCGCAAGGGCGGTCGGCGCCCGCGCTGCTGGCGGGCCAGTCGAGCCAAGGTGTCGAGGTCGACACCGTCGACGGCCGTATCGTCTACCACTTCACCGTCCCCATGGCAATCGAGGAGCCGGTCATCCCGCGCGCCACCGGCTTCAACCTGCGCGTCGACGTCTTCGTCGAGAACGAGGTCTGTGGCGAGGACAAGGCCGTCATGCCGAACGCCGTCCTGCTGCATTCCAGTCCGGGTCATCGCCCCCGCCTTGAGCTAGGCGTCCTTGACCACCTACAGCTCCAATACATCCACCCGCAGGTCGTCGAGCCTGACCTCGTTATCCACACGTCCGTGCTCGACGTGTGGGGCGTCTACGATGTCGTCGTCTTCAAGGCCACGATCGAAGGTCCCGGCATGCCGGCCACCGACCTGCAGCCGGCCGCCAACGTCGC
>JAXDQQ010000003.1:0-11360 GCA_034667805.1 Thermoplasmata archaeon
GGCCGAGGAGAACCTCTACAGCCTCGTGCACGCCAAGCGGCCCCACGGCGGTGCCCCGCTGCGCCGCCGCCCACCGCCCTTCATCCTGACCACTCCGGACCTCGTCATCACCGAGGAGCCGTTCGACCTCAAGGCGCTCACCGAACAGCCCGGGGGCACCTCGACCCGGCCCGCTTGGGGCAAGTGGTCGTATTCGGGTGACGACGGCGTGCGCGCCGAGTAGGACGCCGCCGCTTCCCGGGTCGAGCGCGCAACCGCGACTGCAAGGCTGGCCAAAGCCCTCGGTGCGCGGGCGCAAGGCCCGCGCACGCTCCCGCGAGCCCTACGGGCTCACGGGCGCAGCGTCCACCGGACGCCCGTGCCGCGCGGCTCGACGTTCTCGACGTGCATGCGGCGCCCGATCATCGACGGCCGCCCGTCGAAGATGCTGGGCCCCTGCCCGCCCACCAGGACCGGCGCCATGTAGAGCGTCCAGCGCTCCACGGAGTCGGTCTGCAGGAACGAGCGCAGCACCTGCGCCCCGCCCTCGACCAGGAGCGTCTCCACGCCGCGCCGCCCCAGCTCCTCCAGCGCAGCGCCCAGATCGATGCGACCCGCGGCGTCGAGCGCCACCTCGGCGTGGTCGGCCTTCTTCCAGCGCGAGGGCACGCCTGGCCCCGTCATCACCAGGGACGGCGCGGAGCCGTCGACGGCGCGGGCGCCTGGCGGGGTGCGGCCCTTCGGGTCCAGGATGACGCGCAGCAGGTCGCGGTTCGGGGGCTTGGGCGCGAGGTCCTCCTTGATCTTGAGGGACGGGTCGTCGCGCACGATGGTGCCCACGCCGACGAGGATGGCGTCCGACGACGCGCGCAAGTGGTGGACGCGCCGCCAGTCCATCTCGTCCGACAGCGGCATGGCCTGGCCGTCCGGGGCGGCGATCTTGCCGTCCAGGCTGCAGGCGCAGTTGAGAAGGACGCGCGGTCTAGCCCTCGTCCCGGGAAGGTCGTGCGACGGAGCCACGCTGGCGGCATCGCCCCGCCGATTATGAGGCGTCCGCCCCGCGCCTCCCGAATTAAGTACGGAAGGACCGTCGCGTGGCCGTGGCCTCCGGGACACCTGCGCGCGACCCGACGGGCGGCGGAGCCGCTCCGTCGCCGCGCCCTGTCCCGGGACCCGTCGCGCCAGGGTCGCCCGGGCCGCCACCGCCTCCCGCGCCGCCGGGCGCCCTGACGCTGGTCGGCTCGGGTCACGTCTTCCAGGTGCGCGACACCATCCGGCAGGCCATCCTCGCGCTGCGGCCGGACGTCGTCTTCGTCGAGCTCGACCGCGGCCGCCTGCACGCCCTGGCGCAGCGCCAGAAAGCGGCCGCGTCGGCGGCGGCAGGTGGGGCGGCTGGGGCGGGCCCGCCTCCAGGACCCCCTGCCCCGACCGGCTTCGTGCAGAAGCGCCTGCAGAAGTTCCAGGAAGGCGTCGCCGGGATGTACGGCGCCGACGTCGGCGAGGAGATGCTCGCCGCGGTCCAGGCGGGCCAGGAGATCGGCGCCAAGGTGGCGCTCATCGACCCGCCCGCCGACGACACCGTGCGCCGGGTCCTCAAGGAGCTCACCTGGCGCGAACGCCTGCGCGCCGGAGGGCTCCTCTTCGCCGGCGGCGTCACCTCGCTCTTCAAGCGCGGCGACCGGGGCGACATCGAGGCGGAGATCCGCAAGTACCAGGACGACCCCGCGGCCGCCTTGGAGGACCTGCGCGGCAAGTTCCCCACGCTGCACCGCATCGTCATCGCCGAGCGCGACGCCATCATGGCGCGCCGCATCGCGCGGATCCTGCCCGGGACGCGGCATGGGCTCGCCGTGGTCGGGGACGGCCACATCCCTGGCCTGGTGGCCTTGCTGGGCGACCTGAAGCCGACCGTGTACCGGCTCGCCGACGTCCGCGAGGGGCGGCTGCCGCGCCCGCCGGCGAGCCTCGCGACGGGCTCCACCTCCGAGGTCGGCTTCGGCTTCGACGCGCAGGCTTGAGCGGCAACGGCAGGCTGGCCGAGGACCCGCCGAGATAGCGAAGGCCTTTCCTTGACGGCCAGGGTCGCCACCGCCGTGGACCAGACGCGCCAGTTCTCCATCGCCTTGTGGATCTTCGCGGCCGGCATGCTGGCCTGGACGATCGCCAACGCCGTGCTCGGCGGCTGGGTCAACGTCGTCACCGACCTTGTAATCATCGTCGGCGCCGGGATGGCCGCCGTCGGGATGCCCCGGGCCGTCGACGGAATCGGCCTCGGCCCGCTGCGCGGCGGCTTGTGGGTGATGGCCCTGGCCCAGTTCGGGCAGAACCTCGTCACGGTCACGACCGGCCTCAGCGGCACCAACGCCGCGCCGGCGTTCACCGTCATGCTCGCCTCCGTCGCGATGGCGGTCGGGGCGCAGCGCTGGAGCCAGGACGGCTGGGATGGCGCGGCGGTGCCGTGGCTGGCGGCCGGGTTCGCGGGCTTCGCCTTCGAGCCGGTCTACTATCTGGTCCTCCAGTTCGTGCAGGGCAACCCCTTCGGGCCGTTCTTCCCCGGCGCCGTCCTGGTCGCCCTCGGCGCGGGCCTGGCGGCGTGGGCCTGCTGGGCCGCCCGGCGCGAGGCCGCCTAGGACCGCCGACATCCACATTCTTTCCTGGGCGCCCTATCACAATGCTCAAAGGGACGCCACGGTGAGCGCCAGTCCATGCGCAAGACGATGGGCATCCTGGCCCTCCTGCTCTCCAGTGCCGTCCTCGGCGGCTGCATGGAGGATTCCGACTCCAACGACGCGACGACGGGGACCGACGCCAGCGCGTACGTCGCCCCCTCGGAAGCGCCCGTCGTCGTCGCGGCGGACCTGCTGTCCGACCACAAGGACTTCGTCACCACCTACCCCGTCCGCAAGGGCGAGGACCCCCGCCACGAGGGTGCCCGCCAGGCCCTCACGGCGCTCTACGAATCCTACGGCCTCGAGGTCTTCCGCCACAACTTCACGACCGGCGGCCTCGACCAGGCCAACATCGTCGGCATCAAGTGGGGCGTCGACCGCCAGCACTGGGTCGTCGTCGGCGGCCACTACGACACCACGACCAACGCCGGCCCCGAGCAGAGCCAGGGCGCCTACGACGACGGCTCCGGCACCATGATCACCGTCCACCTCGCCAAGGCGTTCAGCACCATCCAGCCCTACTACACGATGGCTTTCATCGCGTACGACGGCGAAGAGCGCGGCCTGCAGGGCGCCCAGGCCTTCGTCGATGACGTCGTCATCGCCGACAACTCCACCTACGGCGACATCGACGTCGTCGGCACCGTCGACCTCGACATGATTGGCATCAACTGGCCCGGCACCATGGCCCCGGTCACGCTGCTGTCCAACTCCAAGGCCATCTCCAAGACCGCCGACGACAAGCGCGTCTCCATGGAGTGGCCCGACTCGCAGTGGCACCAGAGTGACAACCTGAAGGAGGCCGGCCTCGTCGCCCTCGGCACCTCGGACTACGGCGCCTACATGAAGGAGGGGATCCCGACGATCTTCTTCATCAGCGACTTCATCGAGCTCGGCTTCCCCGCCCCCTCGCTCGTCCCGGTCCCGCCCCAGGCCGGCCTGCCCGTCGGCGTGTACCCCTTCTGGCACCAGGTCGACACCGTCGAGAGCATGACCGCCATGGCCGGCGGCCAGGACAACCTCGAGGCCGGCTTCCAGGCCATCTCGGACGTCGCGGCCCAGATCCTGTTCGAGCTCGCCTGCCACCCCGGGATGGAGTGGGACGGCGTCGTCTCGGACGCCTGATCCAGCGAAAGCCCGGATTCAGCCGGTTGCCTCTCGCTCGCGGGCGGTCAATCGGCTGAATCCCTCGTCGATCCGCTGGATCAGCTTGCCCACAACCCCTTTCTAGGCTGTCCCGGCATCGAGCGCATGCAGCGGTCCACGTTCTTGGCCCTCGCCGCGACGGGCGTCCTCCTTGCCGGATGCCTCTCCAGCTCTCCGACCGAGCCATCGTCCGACGATCGTGTCGGCGCCGCTTCCCGCGAGACCTACGTCGTCCCGGAGGTCCCGCATGTGGACGCCGCGGAGCTCCTGCGCGACCACGCCGAGTTCGTGCGCGCCAACTCCGATCGCCGCGACAACACGGAGGACCACGAGAACGCGCGCCTGGCCATCCTGGAGCGCTTCGCCTCGTACGGCCTCGAGACCTATCGCCACGACTTCGTGAACGACATCCCCCAGGCCAACCTCATCGGCATCAAGTGGGGCATCGTGCGCGACCAGTGGGTCGTCGTCGGTGGCCACTACGACATCGTCAACACGCCGCCCTGCTTGCCCGGCGTCCCGCAATGCCAGTTCCAGACCGAGGGCGCCTACGACGACGCCTCCGGCACCATGATGTCCGTCCACCTCGCCAAGGCGTTCGCCAACACGACGCCGTACTACACGATGGCGTTCATCGCCTACGACGGGGAGGAGCGCGGCCTGAACGGCGCCTCCGCCTTCGTGCGCGACTTCGTCACCGGCGACGACGGCGAGTACCCCACGCCCTACGGCCGCGTCAAGATCATCGGTGCGCTCGATCTCGACATGATCGGCCTCAACTGGCCCGGCGTGATGGCCCCCATCAACGTCCTGACCAACTCGGAACTGACCTACAAGGTGGCCGACGAGAAGCGCCACGAGATGGACTGGCCGGACGCGCAGTGGCGCCGCAAGGACGGCCTCAAGCTCGGCTCCTCGGACTACGCCCGCTTCTGGAGCGTCAGCGAGGAGGACGGCGGACCCATCCCCACCATGTTCTTCATCGCCGACTTCGAGGAGATCGGCGCCCCCAACGCAGGCGGCGAAGTGCCGGCGGAGGCGTACACGCCGTTCGGCGCCTACCCGTTCTGGCACCTGGAGGACACGGTCGAGACGATGACGGCGATGGCCGGCGGCCAAGCCAACCTTGAGTCCGGCTTCCAGGCCGCTGCCGACGTCGCCGCGCACGTGCTGCACGCCTACGCTTGCCACCCGCTGTATGAGTTCGACGCGGAAGTCTACTGAGGCGACCGCCGCGAACGGAAAGGGCACCCACAACCCCTTTCTAGGCCGCTCCGGCATCGAGCCGCATGGACCGCTTCGCCGCCCTCGCGCTCGCCGCGTTGGTCGCCCTGCCTCTGGCCGGCTGCCTCTCGGCTGACCCCAACACCGAAGGGTCCGGCGCCACGCCGACCACGGAAACCGCCACGGGCCTGGCCTCGACCTCTCCTCCCGTGGTCGATGTCGACGCGTTCCTCGCCGAGTTCAACGAGGTCACCGCAAAGTACGGCGACCGCGCCAACAACGGGCCGGAGCACGAGGGCGCCCGGCAGTACTTCGCCGACGAATTCGCCAAGCTCGGCCTGCAGGTGTGGCGGCATGACTTCACCGACGGCATCCCGCAAGCCAACATCGTCGGCATCCAGTGGGGCGCGCACCGCGACCAGGTCGTGGTCGTCGGCGGCCACTACGACACCTTCAGCGACGACTGCATCGTCCTCGAGACCGCCGGCGCCGACTGCCCCGGCCGCCAGGCCACCAACGGGGTCTACGACGACGGCTCGGGCACCATGCTGACGATGTACATGGCCCGCCTCTTCGCCCCGCTCGCCACGGAGTACACGATCGCCTACGTCATGTTCGACGGCGAGGAGCGCGGCCTGCAGGGCTCGGCGGCCTTCGTCGAGGCCTTCCTCTCCGGCGACACCCCGTTCGGGGACGCCGCCCTGCGCGCGGCCATCGACGTCGACATGTTCGGCCTCAACTGGCCCGGCGTCTCGACGCCCGTCGAGTTCAGCCACACGAGCAAGGCCATGGAGGCCGCCGTCGACGAGGCGCGCAAGGAGCTCGGCGTGCCCGATGACATGATCGTCTTCGGCGATGCGTCGGGCGGCGGCGGATCCGACTTCGCCAGCTTCGTCGACCACGCGCCGACCGGGTTCTTCTCCAGCGACATGGGGCAGGAAGGCGCCCCGATGGTGTCCCCCGAGCAGACCACGCCGCCGGTCCCCGGCGTCTACCCGTGGTGGCACCTGGTCGACACGTGGGAGACCATGACGGCGATGGCCGGCGGGCCGGCGAACCTGGCGGCCGGCTTCTCCGTCGGCGCCCAGCTCGAGGCCGACCTGCTGTGGTCGTGCGCGGTGGACCCGGCGTTCGACCCAAGCTGATTCAGCCGATTTCCCGGATTCAGCGGATTGACTCTCGTTCGAGGGCGGTCAATCGGCTGAATCCGTCGGCAATCCGCTGAATCAGCTCTCGTCGCGGCGTGCCGGGTTGTTGTGCAGCTCGCGCAGCGTCTCGACGACCTCGCGCAGGTAGTTCAGCGCCTGGTCGGCGTGCTGGATCTTCTCCCGCGTCTCGTACGCCTCCTCCGCCCACTGCAGCAGGATGCGGATGTCCTGCAGGTTCTTGTTGACGGTGAGCTTGAGCGAGTCCTCGTAGAGCTTGGAACTCATGGCGGCATCCCCGGGATGGCCCGTCGAGGCCCTGCCGTCTCTTGAAGGCGGGGGTTTGGACTCAATAGGCTCCAGAGGGCCTTGTGGCAGGAACCAAACCCCGCCCGACGCTCTTGCGGGCATGGACCTAGATCTGCTTGCCGCCACGGCCTGGACGACGGGCGTCCTTGGCGCCGGCGCCTTCCTGCTCTACGCCGTCGGCGGCCTGCTCGACCACGCGGACATCCTTCTGCTGCTCATTGGCGCCGCTCCGGTCACTGCCTTCGGCGTCGTGGCGTTCGGTCGGGCGCCCCGCAACGTCGTTTGACCCAAAGCCCGCGACGTCCACGAGTCCGGACCCAAACGGTTCTTGGGGCCGAGACCTTTGTTCCGGTGGATGCACACCCTCTCTCCTGGAATCTCCGTTTCAACCGTTTCCGCTGCGGCCGCCCAACCGACGGTTGCCCCCGCCCGCAGGCCGCCACAGCGGGCGCCGCCCTTGGGACGAAAGCCGGCGTTCACCGCGCCGACCGACCTCCTGATGCAGGCCAGATCCGACCAGGCCGCACCGCCGCTGAAATTCGAAGCCGCGCGACGGGGACCAGCCCCTGCGGGCAGGTAGCGCGGGCCCGCCTTACCCAATCGTGATCTTACGCGCCCGGTGGGATTCGAACCACCCCGTGCGGCCCTCGACGGACCGCACGGTCTGCTCACGGCTCCGCAGCGTTCGCTGTGGCTTCGAATCACCGTCGTCTTGCTCGCTCCGCTCGCCCGACGCCCCGGTGGGATTCGAACCCACGTCATCCGGCTTAGGAGGCCGGTGCCTGAATCCAAGCTAGACTACGAGCGCAGTAGGACGGCCCAGCCTGTCTCGCACTTCAAGACTGCGGGGCCGGCACATCGATCGTCAGCGTCGCCAAGGCCTTGCCATCCAGGGCCAACGTCGCCGCGTGCTCCCCCGAGGCCGTCGGCGTCCAACGGAAGGCGAGGATGTCCGGCAGGCCGGGGTCGGGGGTGAACGGCACCGCCTGGCCATCGACGGACAGCGCCAGGCGCGCGGGGTCGAGGGATGCCGTTTCGTTGTACGGACGCACGTACCAGGCCAGGTCGGCCGCTTGGCCAGGGGCTAGGTCGTGCGGCCATTCCAAGGAGTGGCGGTAGTCGCCGGCACGCACGTTGCGCGCCACCTGCATGGGCAGGTGCGCCGCCTGCGCGGCCGGGAGCGTGACGTCGCGCAACTCGGCGGCCGAGATGGTGACGGGCTGGATGGCCAAGCGGTCGGTCAGCACCTGCGCCTGCGAAGGGAAGGCGACGGCCGGCACGCGGGCAATCCTGTGCACGACGTCAAGGCCCTCGACCACCTGCGCGAAGACCGTGTAGTTGCCGTCCAGGTGGCTCGTGGCGTAGTCCATGACGAAGAACTCGGGGCCGCCCGACCCGGGGTCCGCGCCGCGCGCGATGCCGACGGCGCCGGCGGCGAAGTGGTAACCGGCTGCGGCCTCGAGGGGCACGGTGCCCTTGTCGTCCGTCAGGGTCCCGCCGTCGCGCTCGACCTGCTGGATGACATGGCCGGGCACGACGCGCCCGAAGGCTTTCCCGTCGTAGTAGTGCGAGCGGATGAGGTCGGAGACGTGAGCCACGGTCTGCGGGGCTGCCTCGGGATAGAACACCCAAATCACGTCGCCCATCGAGGTGTGCAACACGGCGCCCGGCAGGGTCACGTCTGGCGCGGCCTTCGACGACGGCGGAGCCGACGACGGAGCCAGGCAGCCGGCCAGGACGAAGACGGCGAGCAGGTAGAGCGGCCTGCGCATGTCAGGACGCGGCGTGCCTGAGCAGCTCGTACACCAGGAATGCCGGCCAGACGAGCGCCTTGAGGAACCCAAGCACACCTTGGCCGAAGCCGTTGGAGGCCTGGATGTAGTACACGGCGGCGCCGATGAAGCCGAGGAAGTAGGTCCCGCCGAACGCCGCGCCGTCTTTCCTGCCCATGCCACGGGACCCGTCGTTCCCGTCTTGAGCTTGCGCCCGAAGCCAATCGCCGAACGCCCTGCCTTATTGGGCCGAAGGGGTGGCCAACGCGGTGGCCCACGAGATGCGAACGGCCTTCGTGCTCCTCCTGGCCCTTCCCGCCGTCGGGGCGTCGCCTCTCCTCGTGGCCGTCGTCCCTGACTTGCCGGATTCCTCCGCGGGGGACGAAGGGTTCGCCGTCGGCTGCCTGGACGCCTGCTCCTTGGCCGGACTCTCGGTCACCGACGGTGAAACGGTCTGGACGTTCCCAGCCGGAGCCACCGTTCCCGCACACGGCACCCTGTGGATCGTCGGCAACCGGACGACGTGGGACGCCCACGACGGACCGGGTCCGGTGCTGGAGGCGTCAGGGCTGCCGCGGCTCGGCAACGAAGGCGACCAACTCTCCCTCCTGGACGCGGGCGGCCTCGTCCTCGACGCCATGGACTACGGCGACGGCAGCGACCTCGACCCGCCCGCCTCGGCAGGCCTGGTCCTGCAGCGGCTCCGCGATGGGGCCGCCTGGCGGGACACGGGTTCCGCCGACGATTGGCGCACGCCCCGGATGCACCGCATCGGCGAGTCCGAGCTGGCGCGCCCGACCTTCGACGTCGACCGCCTGACGCTCTACGCGTCGCCGGATTCCTCGTTCGACGCGGTGACGCACCTCGTGACCTCCGCCCACCAGCGGCTGCACCTGCACGTCTACGAGTTCCGTTCCGCCGCGTTGGCCGACGCGCTCGTCGCCGCAAAGCAAGCCAACCCGGCCCTCGACCTGCAGGTCCTCGTCGACGGCAACCCCGTCGGCGCGGGACAGGACGACCGCCACGCCACGGCCGACGCGCTGCGCCGCGTCGAGGCCGCCGGCGGCGTCGCGGTCCTCGCCGGCAACGGGCGCTACGACGACCACCACCTCAAGGTCCTCCTCGCAGACGACGCCGTGGCCGTGCAGTCGGAGAACTGGGTGCCATCGGGCGTCCCCGAGGACCCGTCTTGGGGGAACCGTGGCTGGGGCGTCGTCGCGCATGACGCGGACCTGGCGGACTGGTTCGCCACCTGGCTCGAGGCCGACCGCACGGCGTGGGACACGCAACCGTTCGACCTGGCGTCGTACGACCCGCTGTTCGAGGCGCCGCTGCGGCAGGCCGCACGGACCGGAGTCTACGGCCCGCCCATGCCGCCGCTCGAGGTCGCGGGCCCGGTGCGCGTCACGCCCGTCGTGGCGCCCGACCACACCGCGGACCCGAGAGCCGACCCGATCGCGGCGCTGGCGGCGCACGCGACGCGCCGGCTCGACGTCGAGCAGTTGGACCTCTCCATCGCCGGCTCCAACAAGTTGGGCTGGACGGGCAGCGACCCGCTGGCCGACGCCATGGTGGCGGCGAAGGCCGGCGGCGCCTCGGTGCGCGTGCTGGGCGCCGCGCCGTTCTCGGCCGACGACGCCGACAACGCCGACGCCCTGGCCTGGCTGGCCGAGCGCGGCGTGGCGGGAGCGACCTTCGAGCGTGCGGGGCTCGTGCTGCACAACAAGGGCGTCGTCGCCGACGAGGCGGTCGTCGTGGGCAGCCTCAACGGCAACCTCCACAGCCGGGCGCAGAACCGCGAGGTGGCGCTCATCGTGGAGTCGCCTGCGGCGGCCGACTACTTTGGCGCCTTGTTCGACGCCGACTGGGGGCATGCGGCGGCCCCGCGCGATTGGTCGGTGCCGGGGAAGGACTTGAGGGGCCTTCCCCTCGCCCCGTGGCCAATCCTTTTGGCCGTCCTCGGAGTCGTCGCAACCCGCGTCCGCCGATGGTCCTGAGCCCCGTCTCCCTCATCGCCGTGGCCGTCATGCTGGCGGCCGTCGCCGTCGGCTGGAGCCGCCGGTTCCTCGCGGTGGGCGCGCTGGCCATCGGCAACGCCATCGTGCTCATGCTGTCGTCGTTCGGCCCCCAGTACGACGAGCATCTCTCCGTCGTGCAGGCCGAGCTGGGGCTGTGGAGCCCGAACCTCGCCTTCGACCCCGGGTTGGGCGTGCTGCAGCTGTTCACCAGCATGTTCGTGCATGCCGGCTTCTGGCACCTGCTGTCCAACCTCATCATCCTGCTCGCCTTCGCGCTGCCGTTCGAGGAGCGCATCGGGCACCGCCGCTTCCTCCTCGTCTACCTCATGGCCGGCCTCATCGGGAGCCTGGTCCAAGTTGCCGCCGCGTACCAGAGCCCCATCCTGCTCATGGGGGCGTCGGGCGCCGTCGCAGGCGTCATCGGAGCTTTCGCCGCGAGCTACCCGAACCTCGTCGTCCCCCTCCCGCTCCCGTTGTTCGTGATCATGCTGTTCGTGCGCATGCGCGTGTGGGTCGCGGCCATCGCGTTCCTCGCGTTGCAGCTCGTGCTGCTCTCGGTCTCGAACGGCTCGCTCACGCCCGACAACACGGCCTACTTCGCGCACCTGGGCGGCCTGGGTGGCGGCATCCTGGCCGGCTTGATGCTCGTCCGCGGCAAGGTCCGGGCGCACCGAAACCCCGTGGCCGTCGACCTCGGGGCGCTCGGCCCTTTCGCCCGCGACATGGGCACGAGCCAGGCCCTGGCGCAGATGAAGGCGAACCACGACGAGCCCCAGATCTTCCAGGCATGGCTCGACCGCTTCTTCCGGACGGCCACGTGCCCAACTTGCCAGCACAAGGTCATGCCGCGGCACCACGGCGAGATCGTGTGCACGCAGGGACACCGGTTCGATGTGCGGCAAGACAAGCGGAAAGCGCTCGCGATCTAGTTTCGGGGGACCTGGGATTTAGCAGAACGACGGGCAATTTTTCTGGTGTCTCTGGTCAGTCATCCAGCTGAGTTCCGTCCTTCTGGCAGAGCCTGGATCCGGCTCAATGACGCACGGGCAGCTTCTGTCCAAGTCGCCAAACGGATCTGCTCAATCCGAGGTCCCCCAC
>JAXDQQ010000004.1:0-9417 GCA_034667805.1 Thermoplasmata archaeon
GCGCGCCGGCCGCGACGTGCTCGCCGCCGCCAAGGCGCTCGGCTGGGCGGTCGCCACCGTGTCGCGCAAGGCCGCCGCCGCGGACGAGGCGCCCGTGCTCGCCGCGGCGCGCGCCTCGCCGAAGGCCGCCGCCATCCATGACCCGGGCGCCATCGGCCTCGAGCCGTGCCTGTACGTCGCCGGCGCCGATGCCGCCGAGGTCGCGTCGCGCATCCTCCAGCTCCACGACTCCCTGGTGACCCCGTGAACCCCGCCTTCAGCCCCCTCGCCCGCCTCGCGACCGTTTCCCTCTGCCTCATCCTGCTGGCGGGCTGCACCAGACCAGCCGCCCCCGATGGCGATGACGGGACTGCGTCCTCGGGCTCCTACGCGGCCCTCGGCTTCGACGGCCACGATGCCACTGGCCGCGACGCGTCGGCTTGGCCCGACCTGCAAGGGACGACGCTCACGATCCTCGACCATGGCGCGTTTGCTGCCTTCGGCGACGCCGCCGCGCGCTTCGAGAACCTCACCGGCGCCAAGGTCGAGCACATCGAGGCCGACGACGCCGGCAGTGCGCTCAACCGCGCCATCCAGGACAAGGGATCGCCTAGCGCCGACGTCCTGTACGGGATCGACAACGTGCTCCTGGCGCGCGCCGAGTCGAGCGGCATCCTGCATCCCTACACGCCGATCCTGGGCCCGCGGGTCGATTCGCGCTTCGTCTTCTTCACGCCGAGCGGGCCGTGGAACGCGACGCCCGTCGACCATGGCTACATCGGCGTGAACGCGGACCTGTCCCAGCCCCAGCTCCAGGGAAGCACCATCGCATCCCTCGACGACGTCCGCGACCACGCGTCCTCCTTCGTCACCGAAGATCCCAACACATCGAGCGTCGGCCTCGGCTTCCTGCTGGCGACCATCGACACGTACGGGGAGCACGGTTGGCAGGACTACTGGGCTGGGCTCTTCGATGGCGGCGCGCTCGTCACCGCCGGATGGAGCGAGGCGTACGAACAGCACTTCTCCGGAGGATATGGCCCCAGCATCGGCGGCCGAGGCGACAAGCCCCTCGTCGTCAGCTACACGGAGTCGCCCGCCTACGAGGCGTTCTACGGCCGACCCACCGAATACCTGGCGACGCCCCTGACGGCGCAGGGCACGACCTTCCGCCAGGTGCAGACCATGGCGATCCTCGACGGCACTGACCACCTGGCCGCCGCGCAGGCTTGGATCGAGTTCTCCCTCACCGATGCCTTCCAGGAGCTCGCCGCCCCAGGCAATGCCGTCTACCCCGTCGTCGAGGGGATCGACGTCAACGCGACGTACGGCGGCCTCGACCCCAAGCCCGGGACCTTCGACCCCGCCACGATCGAATACCACCTCATCGGCGCCAACCTCGAACGCTGGCTCACGGAATGGACCGACCTCTGCGAAGCGCACGACTGCCGCTAGCATGCCGACGACGGTCCGACTCCACGCCGCCACGACGGCCGGGCTCCTGGCCATCCCCGCGGTCGCCCTTGCCGTCTTCTTCGCCTGGCCCCTTCTCAAGGTCCTCGGGGCGGCCACGCCCGAAGGCTGGGCCTGGGTCGGGTCGGACTACACGGTCTCGCGGCTGCGCATCGCGGCGCTGCAGGCCTTCGCCAGCGTCGTGCTCACGATGGCCCTGGCGCTGCCGCTCGCCTGGCTCCACCACAGCAAACGCATCCCGGCCTCGCGCCTGCAGCTGGCCCTGCACGCGGCGCCGTTCGTCCTGCCTGTCTTCGTCGTCGTGTACGGGCTGCAGCAGACCTTGGGCGCCGGCGGCTGGCTCGACCAAGCGACGGGGCTCGACGCGCTGAGCGCCATCGGGCCCTTCGGCGCCGTCGTCCTGGCGCACGCCTACTACAACTACGGCTTCGCGGCCAACCTCCTGCAGGCGGCCCTCGAACGCCGACCGCGCCGCCTCGAGGAAGCCGCGCAAGTCCTCGGCGCCTCGCCGCGCGCCGCGTTCCTGCGCACGACGGCGGTCCTCATCGGCCCCGCTGCCCTCGGCACGGCCGTTCTGGTGTTCCTCTTCGCCTTCGCGAGCTTCGGCACCGTCCTCCTGCTGGGCGGCGGAGAGATCAGCTCCACCGAGACGCTGGTCTACCAGCAGCTCGGCGGCGTCTTCCCGCGCATCGAACGCGCGGCCGCCATCGGCATCCTGCAGGTCGTCCTCAACGGCCTGCTCCTGCTGGGCTACGCCGCCTTGCAGCGGCAGGTCCGCGTGCCTGCCGAACCCCCGCGTCCCCTCCCGGCGGCCACGCGAGGCCAAGTCGCCTGGTCGTGGGGCACCGTCGCGCTCGCCCTGACGCCTGCCGCCGCCGTGCTGGCCGGAGGCTTCCGCGTCGCGGGCCACTGGAGCCTGGAGCCATGGCGCGCCCTCACCGATCCAAGCCACCCGGCGCACCTTGCAGGCTTCTCCCTCGGCCACGCCGTCGCCGTCAGCCTCGGCTACGCGGCGCTCACCGTCGTGTCGAGCCTCGCGCTGACGCTTCTGCTCGCCTACGCCGCCCGACGGCAGGGACGGGCGCGCTCCCTTGCGGAGACCCTCTCGGCGTTGCCGCTGGGCTCGAGCAGCCTCCTGCTCGGCTTCGGCCTGCTGCTGGCCTTCGGCGCCAACGCCGCCCTCGACCTGCGCGCCTGGCCCGGCCTCGTCGTTGCCGCGCACACCCTGGTCGCCTTCCCGTTCACGGCACGCCTGCTCTTGCCGGCGCTGCGCACCATCGACGGCCGCCTCGAGGAGGTCGCCGCATCGCTCGGGGCCTCGCCGGCCGCCGTGGCGTGGCGCGTGCACCGCCCCTTGCTGGCCGCGCCGCTGGCGGCCGCCGCCGGCTTCGCCGCCGCCCTGAGCCTCGGCGACTACGGCGCCAGCCTCCTCTTGATGCGGCCGCGGACGATGTCGCTCGCGGTGTGGACGCTGCGGCATGACCGCCCCTTCGACCCGCTGGCCCATGCCCAAGCGGTCGCCCTCGCCGGCCTGCTCGCCGTCCTGGCGGCGGCCGCATTGGTCGCGGCGGCGGCGTCCATCCGACGCGTGGCAGTCACGGGTCCGCGGAGGGCGCCGTGAGCCTGCGCGTCGACGGGCTGTCGTTCACGTTCCCCGGCTGGCCCCCGACGTTGCGCCAGCTCACGCTCGAGGTCCCCGCCGGCCGTTCGGGCTTCCTGCTGGGCCCCAGCGGCGCAGGCAAGTCGACGCTGCTGCGCTGCATCGCCGGGCTCGAGCACGGCTACGAGGGCCGCGTCCTTCTCGACGGGCAGGCCCTCGAGCCGTTGCCGCCGCACCGCCGCGGCATCGGCCTCATGCTGCAGGAGACCGCGCTCTTCCCGCACCTCACGGTCGCCGGGAACGTCGCCTTCGGGCTGCCGTACCGCGGCGTGCCGCGGCGGCAGAGGCGGCAGGAGGCCATGCATTGGCTCGGCCTCGTCGGGCTCGCGGAGCGTGCGGATGCTGCGGTGGACGAGCTGTCCGGCGGCCAGCGCTCGCGCGTGGCCCTTGCCCGGACGCTCGCGGCGCGGCCCAAGGCCGTGCTGCTCGACGAGCCGCTGTCTGGCCTCGACGCCGTCCTGCGCCTCGACCTCGGCACGCGCCTGAAGGCGTTGCTGGCCGCGCAAGGCGTGCCCGCCTTGTGGGTGACGCACGACGAGACGGAGGCCCGCCGCCTGGCCGACGTGGCGTGGCGACTCGTCGACGGCCAGGCCTTGCCGGAGCGGTCCGCTTCTCGGTAGGCGCAAGCCAACCAGGAATGCCGGTTGGGCGCAATGGAGATGTAGAGGCCGCCCCGTCGTCCCGCGTGCGCGGTGCCCCGGCCTGGCTCCTCTTGGGCCTGCTTGCCGCCGCGCCCTTGGCCGCTGCCCAGGCTCCCATCACCGAAGGCGATGGGGGAGGACACCGGGTCCTCGGCCGATGGGAAAACCCGCTGCCGGCCCCCTTGGACGGACCGTTCGGCACCTTCCTATTGGACATCCTGGCCTGGCTCGCCATCGCGGCCTTCGCGCGCCTGCTCCTCGGGCCGGCCCTGCAGTCCCTGGCCAGCCGCACGAAGACGCCGATGGACGACAAGGTCGTCAACATCCTAGCCACCCCGGTCTTCTTCGTCATCCTCCTCGTCGGCATCCGCGCCAGCGTCCGGGCGTTCGTCCTGCCCGCCGGCGTCGGGGCCGCCCTCGACGTCGCAGGGACGCTCATCCTGATCGCCGTCGTCGCCTACATCCTGTTCCGCGCCTGGAACGAGGTGGCCCTCGTCTACGCGCGCCGCTTGGCCGCGAAGACGCAGAGCACCATCGACAACCGCGCCTTGCCGCTGCTGGAGAAGCTGGGCGGCGTCCTCATCATCGTCTTCGCCGCCGTCGCTTCCCTCCAGGCGCTCGGCGTGGGCCTGAGTTGGCTGTTGGCTGGCGGCGCCTTCGTCTCCATCGTCATCGGCCTGGCGGCGCAGGACACCCTGTCGAACTTCTTCAGCGGCATCCACCTCCTGGTCGACCAGCCGTTCCGGGAGGGCGACGAGATCCAGATGGAGAGCGGCCCGATCTGCACGGTGCGGCGCGTCGGCCTGCGCTCGACGCACCTCTACAACCGCCAGACGCACGACCTCATCATCGTCCCGAACAACCTGCTCTCCACGCGTCTCGTGACCAACAAGACGCGGCCGGACCGCAAGCAGAGGCTCACCGTCGAGGTCGCCGTCGCGTATGGCAGCGACCCCGACAAGGTCAAGCGCATCCTGGTAGAGGCCGCCCTCGCGCACCCGCTCGTGCTGCGCGAGCCGGGCAACGAGCCGCAGGTCCGCCTCACCGGCTTCGGCGACTTCGCCCTCACGTTCGCCATCATCTTCTGGGTCGGCGACCATGCGCACCGGATGACCGTGCCGTCCGACCTGCGCATCGCCGTGCTGCGCCGCTTCACCGAGGCCGGCATCGAGATCCCGTCGCCCAAGCTGCTCGTGCCACAAGAGGATGGAGCCGACCCCGATGCCGACGCCAAGCCGACGCCACCGTCGTCCCCGAAGCCCTAGCGGTGTCCGCGCATCAGCTCGCGCACGCCGTCGAGGATGAGGCGCGTGTGCTTGACGTCCTCGGCGTTGTACTCGCACAGGTCGCGCTTGATGCCATCGCGCGGCGCCCGCCGGTACGCCTGGTAGAGCTTGAGGCACTGGTAGCCGTCCTTGACCTTGAGCCGCGGCTTCTGGTAGCCGAAGAACTTGGCCACCGTGTCGCTGGAGAAGTTCTTCACCGGCAGGTAGACGCGCTGCGTCTCCGGGTTGGCCGTGTAGACGACGTCGGTCTGCAGGTCGAGCCACTTGACCTGGCGGATCCACTTCGTGTCCATCTTGTACTTCTCGCACGCCCGGCGCAGCTGCACGAGGTCGGACGACGCGCCGCCCCACGTCACCACCGTCGGGTCCTGGTCCTTGACCAGCTGGATCATCTCCTTGAGCAGGCGCTCCTGGCCGGGCCGCGTGTGGTCGAACCACTGGTCGAGCTTGCCCGACTTGTGCTCCATCCAGCCGTACAGGAAGATCTCCGCGGCCGGCCCGTCGAACTCCAGGTCGATGTGCAGGATGGGTTCCTTGAGCTTGAACAGGCGCTCGTCGGAAGCGTACACGACGGGTTTGCCGGTGGCGTGCGCCTTGGCGTAGCCTTGCAGCAGCGGCAGCTGCCCAAGCAGGCCGTCATCCGTGGCGAAGGCCGCGTGCCGGGCGAGGTCGGCCAGGTCGGCCTTCCACAGCTTCTCCACCGTGTCGATGCCGGCGGCGCGCAGGCGGTCCGCCCGGCCCTGCTTGATCATCGGCAGGTCGGTGAGCTGGGGCTCCGGGCGGTCGTCCAACGCGGCAAAACCGCCCCTCCCAGGGAAAAGGGTGGCGACCTGGACGACGACGGCCCGCCCACAAGGCTCCTAAGGAGTCCCTGGGCTCGGACCGCCATGCCCGCCAGGATGGTGTGCGTCTTGGCGCTCCTTGCCTTGGCCGGCTGCGCCGCGCCGGCGCCCGCCGCCGAGCCCGAGGTCGCCGCGCCGGCGACCGCGCCTGCGCCCGCCGCCTGGCGCCAGGTCTACCTCGACGAGGGCAGCCTCGGCGCCGATGCGCTGTCCTGGGTGGCCGGCAACGTCAACCCGCAGTCGCACAACTGGACCTTGCCGTTCGAGGTCACCCCGCAGGCGACCGGCCTAGTGGCCGAGCTCGACTGGGACGACGACGCCTCCGACCTCGACCTGCAGGTCGCGTCGCACATCGGCTGCCCGGAGCGTTCGACGCCGGACTTCGTGGCCTGCGTCCTCGACGAGTACGTCCTCGACGGCGACGGCAGCGGCTCGTGGCGGAAGGACGACGGCATGCCCGGCGACGGCGACAGCCCGGTCGTCATCGTGCTCAGCGAGGATGATCTCCACCTCTATCCCTGCAAGCAGGATTCGTGCGACTGGGCGACCCACGTCTGGGCCAAGGCGACGCCGGGGACCGGCTTCCGCATCGCGGTCACCGTCTTCTACGGCGAGGCGCCGCCGGCCGGCTACACCGCCCTTGCCTAGGTGGCGTACCCGGCGACCTTGGGGGCGACGTCCACGAGGAAGAGCAGGAAGAACACGCCCACGGCGGCGGCGCCCACGATGGCGGCCCCGCGCCAGTTGAGCCGCTTCGTCCGGGCCGCATCCTTGCCCTTCGCCTCCGCCCAGGCCACCATGGACGTCACGACGACGCTGCCGAAGAGGAACACCTCGATGGCCAGCATGTAGCGGTCGAGGAAGATGAGGCGCGACAGGCTCGGCAGGGTCGCCGATTGCGCCGCGTGGAACAGGATCCCGCTGATGGCCATGTTGCCGGAGAGCGCGAAGCGCGTCGCGATCTTCTCCTTGCCCACCAGGAAGAACGTCACCGCCGAGATGGCGACGAAGGCCAAGGGCGGCACGATGACCTTCAGCACGCCGGAGAGGACCGTCCGCTTGAGCGTGACGACGAAGCGGGCCTGGCTGTACGGTTGCTCGTCGAAGGAGTACTTGTTGTCCACGACCTGGAAGTCGGTGCCGGCGACCTGCCAGCCGGCGGGCCGGAAGTTGTCCTCCAGGGTCCCGTTGCCGACGACGTAGACCAGCTGGTCCGCCGTGTACACCTTGTCCTCGATGCGCACCTCCACGGTCTGCTTGTCGAACGGGTACCAGTCGTACTTCGGTTCGCTGTAGAGGTCGGCCTGGACGCGGTACCACAGCCGCCGGGCGCCGGTGTCTTCGTCGGTCTCGTTGAACTGCAGGTCGCGGGCGGTGGCGCGGCCGTTGGCCATCTCGAAGTTCGCCGCCGTGAAGTTCCCCGGGGCCTGCGCCGGGTCCCACTCCAGGACGAGGTAAAAGTCCAGCACGTAGGTGCCCGTCGTGGCGTCGTAGTTGCCGAAGCTGGTGACCGCGACGGTGACGGTGACCTCCACGGGTCCGTTGTCGTCCTGCGCCGAGGCGCCGGGAAGGACCAGCAGCAGGCCGAGCAAGACCAGGAGCCAGCCGTGGCGCACGGCGTGGCATCGGCGCCCTTGGAATAACGATTTGCGAGGCGGCCGCTCCGAGACGCCAGCGCAAACCTTCAAGCGGCCCCCGACGTGTTTCGCGCCGTGCGTCAGGCCTTGTTCCTGTTGGTGTTGACGCTCGTCGTAGGCGGATGCCTGGAAAGCGGCGTCCCGCCTGCGCCCCCAGCTGATCCAACGGCCCTGCCGCCCCCGCGCGGCAACAACCCGAACAACCTCGTTGGCACGGCTGCCGTTGCTCCGGCCCCACGGCAAGGCGAACCGGCCGCGACGACGGCCTGGAAAGCGGAATGCGCCCGGCAGTGGCAAAGCGGCGCCTACCTGTTCAGCGAACCGCCGTACGTTGCGGGCGCCCCATGCCTTTCCCTGCCGACCGCGAACGGAACGCTGCATTTTGTGCCCGTCGTCTCGCAGCGCCAATATTCCTCGACCGCCCAGGCCGCGACGTTGCCACGGCCGGACGGTTTCTTCGACTGGGTCGTGCTGGCGGGCAACGGCCTCGAGCTCGTTTACTTCGAAAACGGCTCCTTAGTGCCCAAGCCGCTGGCGACTTTGGCGGTGCACGACGCCGAGCGTGCCCTGGTGTCCGCGGTCCGATTGGCCGACGGCAGCAGCCACGTCGTGGTCTCCGACCGCATCACAGCGCTCGATACCGCAAGCGGAGCCCTATCGGCGCCCACCGTGCTGCTCCACCATGTCTGGTGGCAGGGCTTCGACGACGTCCAGCAGGAGGAGCTGATGGGAGGCGCAACGGGAATCGGCGAGCTCAACCTTGATGCAAACGGGACTTACGCCGTCACGGTGGCAGGAGGGTTGGAGTCGTCGTGGCTCTACGTCTCCGCCGGCGGCGCGTTCCAGGGGACGCTGTTCCCTTTCCACATCTTCAGCGTCGACATCCTGGACAATCACGTAGTTGCCTGCGCGGGGGTGGGTTCCGAGTACGTCCTAGTGGAAGGAAACGTCAACGGTGAACTGACGACGCCGTGGACCGTGTCGCCGATCGTGACCTCGGCCTTGGCGCACCTCGCCTTTGCGTGCCCCGTGGCGATCACCCGTTGGGGCGTGACCGTAGTCATCGACACCCCAGCGATCGTCGGCGGCGGGCCGAACCCCCTCGCGGGCGCCGTCGCCTATTCCCGCGCCGCCGGTCAGACCACCTGGACAGGCGCGGAGATCGGCACGTCGTTCTGGTCGGAGGAGGGGCTGTTCAACGTGGGCGACCGCCTCTACTATTGGGGCGACAACGGCAATGGCACCGGCAGCGGCGACGAGAACGACGGGACGCAGGTGCGCAGCCCGACGACCGGCGACCCGACGGGCCCCTGGGCCTACGTCTGGGGAAACTTCGGGCGGACGGTGCATGCCTTGCCTGACGAGGACCGAATCCTGCTCGCCGGCGAGATGTGGGCGAACCAGCCGTTCCGCTATCCTTGGTTCAATGACGACGGAGCCGAGGACGGAGTGCTGTCCTGGGGCGTTCTGGAAATCCCCTCGCCGTCATAGCGGCAACCGCCCGCGGGATCGCCAAATCAGCGCGATTCAATCTCTTGCCGTTTGTCCCAGTACTTGTGCTCGGGGATCTCGCCGGCCTTGAAGCGGGCCTCGAGCGCCGCCAGGCGGTCCGCCTTCTCCTCGGCGGAGAGGAAGACGATGTCGTGCGCCGTCACGATGCGCGGCGGTTTCCTCTGGCCCGGGATGGCCATCGGGTTGTGGATGAGCCACGCGACCCAGAACCCGCCGGCCGCCGCCACGTAGGCGTGCGTGCTCGTCGCGTATCCACCCGCATCCCCAAGCGCCGGCAAGGCCGTGGCCAAGGCAAGGGCGCCCGCGGCCACGAAGACGAACTGCGGCGGGCGGGCCACGAGCCAGAGCGGGAGGGCGACCGTCGCGACGGCCAGCACGCGCGCCACC
>JAXDQQ010000005.1:0-5970 GCA_034667805.1 Thermoplasmata archaeon
TCCACTGCCGGCGCACGCGCTCCGCGAAGCGGCCGCGCCGCCACAGGGGGCCGTCCTGGTCGCGGTGGGCGGGGTCGCGCAGGCGCGCCTCCGACCCCAGTGCGGTCGTGGCTTGCATGGATTGCACGCCTCCTGATGGGGCCGGTTGCTTTTCAACCACCCCGGCTTGGGCAACGGCGATGACGGTCGCCGCGGCCCCCGGGGGGAAGGAAGACTTACGCCTTTCCCCGGCCGCCCCGCCGAAGCGCTACGCCCCAGACGCGATGGAGCGCGCCGTGCTCGAACGCTGGGCCAAGGATCGCACGTTCCAGCGCCAGGTCGAGCAGGGCAAGGCCGCGTTCGCGAAGGACCCGAAGGCGCGTTTCGTCTTCCTTGAGGGCCCGCCGACGGCCAACGGCCGCCCGCATCCCGGCCACGTCCTCACTCGCACCTTGAAGGACACGGTCTGCCGCTACCAGGCGATGCAGGGCAAGTGGGTGCCGCGCAAGGGAGGCTGGGACTGCCACGGCCTGCCCGTCGAGATCGAGGTGCAGAAGGAGCTCGGCATCGAGCACGTCGAGGAGGTCCTCGCGTACGGTCTTGCCAAGTTCAACGCGAAGTGCCGCGACTCCGTCTTCCGCTACAAGGCCGAGTGGGAGGAGATGTGCCAGCGGGTCGGCCACTGGCTCGACTACGACGACCCGTACGTCACCATGGAGGACCGCTACATCGAGTCCGTGTGGTGGAGCCTCAAGCGGATGTTCGACGCCGGCCTGCTGTTCAAGTCCTACAAGGTCGTCCCCTACTGCCCCCAGACCGGCACGAGCTACTCCAGCCACGAGGTCGCGCAAGGCTATCGTGACGTCACCGACACGGCCGTCTTCGTCAAGTTCCACCTCGAAGGAGACCCCGACGGGGCCCGCATCTTGTCTTGGACGACGACGCCGTGGACGCTTCCCGGCAACGTCGCCCTCGCCGTCGGCCTCGACATCGACTACGTCAAGGTCCGTGTCGACAAGGCGAGCGACAAGGCCAACGCCAAGCCCGGCGAGATCCTCATCGTCGCCGAGGTCCTGCAGAAGAAGGCAATGCGCAACGAGTCCACGGTCCTGGCGAAGCTGAAGGGCCGCGACCTCGTCGGCAAGGCGTACCGCCCGCTCTTCCCCGGCGCCGTCGACGCGAAGGCGGCTGGCCCCAACGGCGTCCCGAAGAAGGCGTTCCAGGTCGTCGCCGGCGACTTCGTCACCACCGAGGACGGGACCGGCGTCGTGCACACGGCCGTCATGTACGGCGAGGACGACTTCCAGCTCGGCATGAAGGAAGGCCTACCCGCCCGGCACACCGTCGGCCTCGATGGCAACTTCATGGCGCACGTCCCCGGCGGCGTCGCCGGCCACTACGTCAAGGCGCCCGAGACGGAGGCCGCCATCCTCGCCTGGCTGCGCAAGGGCGATCTGCTCTACCGCGACGAGAAGTACGAGCACTCGTACCCGCACTGCTGGCGCACCGGCCACCCGCTGCTCTACTACGCGATGGACTCCTGGTACGTCCGCATGTCCAGCCTGCGCGACCAGCTCCTCGCCAACAACGACCGCATCAACTGGGTCCCCGAGACCATCAAGGACGGCCGCATGGGCGACTGGCTGCGAAACGTCAAGGACTGGGCGTTCAGCCGCAACCGCTTCTGGGGGACTCCTCTGCCAGTGTGGATCTGCGCCGCGTGCAAGCACGCGACGTGCATCGGCTCGAAGGCCGAGCTCTCGGCCGCCGGCATCGACGCGCCCGAGCTGCACCGCCCGTTCGTCGACCAGCCCATCGACTGCCCCAAGTGCCACGCCAAGGGCGCCGCCATCCGCGAACCCTACGTCATCGACGTGTGGTACGACTCCGGCGCGGCGCAGTTCGCGCAGTGGCAGACGACCTCGTTCGACAACAAGGCCCTCAAGGAGCAGTGGCCGATCGACTTCATCACCGAGGGCCTCGACCAGACGCGCGGCTGGTTCTACTCGCTCCTGGCCTCGAGCACCGCGCTCGGCGCATCGGGCGCTCCCCCGCCCCTGTTCCAGGGCCCGCCGTTCCGCAACTGCCTCGTCGGCGGCCTCATCCTCGCCGAGGACGGCACGAAGATGAGCAAGAGCAAGAAGAACTACGTCCCGCCCGACCAGGTCTTCGCCAACGTCGGCGCCGACGCGACGCGCTGGTACCTCCTTTCCACGACCGCGCCGTGGCAGGACAAGCGCTTCTACGAGGAAGCGGTGCGCGACACCTTCGGGAAGTTCTTCTCGACGCTGTGGAACACGTTCCTCTTCCACCACCAGTACGCGCGGCTCGACCGGTGGACGCCCGAGCAGGCCGTCCCCAGCACGGAGTGGACCGAGCTCGACCTCTGGCTGCTCAGCCGCCTCAACGCCGCCATCGCCGAGGCGCGCTTCGAGGCCGACCGCTTCCACCTGCACAAGGCGACGCGCGCCATCGAGGCCTTCGTCGTCGACGACCTCTCCAACTGGTGGGTGCGCCGCAGCCGCGACCGCTTCTGGGGCGAACGGCAGAGCAAGGACAAGCAGTCCGCGCACTCGGCGTTGTGGACCGCGCTCCACGCCGTGTGCCGCCTCGTCGCGCCCTTCGCGCCGTTCATGGTCGAGCACATCTGGCCGCACGTCCGCCGCAGCGAACGGGCGGCAAGCGGTGAAGTGGCGGACCCGGACTCCGTCCACCTCGCCCTCTGGCCCGCCGGCGGCCAGCGCCAGGAGGACCTCGAGCGCGAGATGGCGCAGGTCCGCGCGCTCGCCGAAGCCGGCCGCGCCCTGCGCAGCAAGGTCGACATCCCGACGCGCCACCCGCTCGGGCGCGCCGTCCTGGTCGGAGGCTCCTTGGGCCGCTTCGCGGGGATCCTGCAGGACGAGATCAACGTCAAGCAGCTTGAATCCGCGCACGACGCGCGGGCCCTCAAGGCCTACGTCGCCAAGCCGAACCGCAAGGCGCTCGGCCAGGCGTTCAAGAAGCTCTCGACGCAGGTCGCCGACGCCATCGAGGCGCTCGACGGCGACCACGTGCACGCGCAGTTCGCCGCCGGCAAGCCCATCGGCGTCAACGTGGACGGCCACGAGCACGCGCTCACCGCCGACCACATCGTCTTCGAGGAGCGCGACCGCGCCGGCTGGGCCACCACGAAGGTCGAGGACGTCATCCTCGCCCTCAACGTCGAGCGCAACGAGGAGCTTCTCGCCGAAGCCTTGGCGCGCGAGGTCATCCGCCGCATCCAGGACGTCCGCCGCGAGCTCGACCTGCCCATCGACGAGGAGGTCGACGTCGTCCTCGAGTGCGGCCCCAACGAGGAGGCCCGCCTCAGCCGGTTCCTGCACGTGCTGAAGGCCGACGTGCGCGGCCGGAAGGTCCAGATCGGCAAGGCTGGCGCCAACGCGAAGGCCTGGGACATCGATGGCGTGCCCGTGCGGGCGACGGTCCTGCCGACGAAGACGCAGCGCCCCGCCGCCGTCGAGGCCGCATAGCCTGCCGAGACAAGGCGGGGTGCAGCGAAGCGGACCGGCCAGCGCGAAGCGCTGGGCGGGGCGCCCCGCCGCCATGGAAGCCGCCTAGCACCGCGAGATCGTTGGGACAGAAGCCGCACTGGTCAGCCCTGGCGTTGGGGCAAAGGCCCGTTGGGCTTCCTTGTCCACATGACCTCGCGACAAGCCTCAAGTGGCACGGACGACGAGAGTAGTCTCGTCATGGAAAGCCGTCCGGCCCTTACGGTGGCCTTCGCCCTTGCCGCCGTCGCCTTGCTTGTCCCTGGGTGCACGCAACCGCTCGGGACCCTCGCCAGCCTGGGGCCGGCCCATGTAGAGCCCTTCGCCGTCGACGTCGGCGGGCAGACGGCCCAAGGCCTGCTGGGTATCCCCCCTTCGGCGCCGACGACCCTCCTGGTCTTGGCGCATCCGTGGACCGCGCCGGCCGAATCCTACCGCGGCGACCTGCAGGGCTTCGCGGACCAGGGCGTCCTTGCATTGGCCATGGACTTCCGCGGCGACGTGCAGGACTTCAAGGTCCGCGCCGGGGTGGAGGACACCGTCACGGCCACTTTGGCCTTGCAGAAGGAGTTCCCCAGCGTGGAGCGCACCCTCCTCTACGGCTACAGCATGGGGGGCGAGGTCTCTTTCCTCGCCGTGGCCGTTGCCCCGCCTGGGACGTACGACTACGTCTTCGACGGTGCCGGCGTCACCGACCTGGCGGCTCTGTGGCGCTCGTTCGCGGCGGCGCGGCCGTCCGTGGAGAAGGAGACCGGCGGCACGCCGATGGACGTCCCAGGCGAGTACGGCGTCCGGAGCCCCGTGGAGCGCGTCGGCGACCTGAAGGACAAGGGCGTCACGCGCTACTTCATCGTGCACGGCGCCGGCGACTCCCCGGTCCCGGTCGAGCAGGCGGAGCGCCTCTACTCGCGGATGGCGGACGCCGGACTGCCGGTGTCGTACTACGTCGTGACGACCAACAAGGACCCGCCGCTGTGCACGCCCGTCGTCATCGTCTGCGTCCCCGGCCCGCCCAAGGGCCTGGCGAACCACGAGGCCGGCAGCCTCCGGCTCATGCAACCGCTCCTGCAGCACCGCATCGAGTTCCTCCCCGACCCCAAGGCGGGAGCGGTGCGGGGGACCTACGACGGCGAGACCGGCGTGTACGACCCGAGCGACGTCGGATAGCCGGCGCCGACGAGCTGCAGAGAGCGCAGAGACCGCCGAGAAAAGGCCTCTGCGCCCTCTGCGTTCTCTGCGGCTGCCCCCATGGGCGGCGGAAAAGGACGCCGCCACCGAAACGAAGGGTCCTTGGCCCGGCGTCCTCGTCCCCGAGACGTTGAGCAGCGTCCTCGTCCGCGACACCACCGTCGTCACGCAGGACGACGCGCGCCGCGTGCTGCACGGCGACGTCTACATCGAGGACGGCCGCATCACGCACGTTGGCGAGGTCAAGGGCCGCAAGGAGGCCGACCGGACCATCGACGGCAAGGGCCAGGTCGCCCTGCCCGGGCTCGTCAACCTGCACACGCACCTGGCGATGGGCCTCTTCCGCGGCTTCGGCGACGACTTGCCGCTGGAGGCCTGGCTCAAGGACCGCATCTGGCCGGCCGAGGCGAAGATCGAGGAGCGCCACATGCGCGCCGGCGTCGAGCTCGGCCTCCTGGAGATGGTGCGATCCGGCACGACGTCGTTCCTCGACATGTACTGGATGGAGGAATCCGTCGTCGCCCCCGCCTGCCGCTCCGCCGGGATGCGCGGATGGCTGGGCGAAGGCATGGTCGACATCGGCCAGACGGAGGCGGGCCAACCCAACCGCAAGGTCGCCGACGTCGAGCGCTTCCTCAAGGCGGCCAAGGGCGACCCCTTGGTCACGCCATGCCCCGCCCCGCATGGCGCCTACACCTGCAACCAGGAGACGTTCACCGAATCCGCGCGCTTGGCCAAGGAGCACGGCGTCCCGCTGCACACGCACTGCTCCGAGACCCGCACCGAGGTGCAGGACGTCCAGGCGCGCACCGGCAAGCGTCCGGTCGGCCGCCTCGCGGAGGCCGGCGCGCTCGGGGCCCGGACGGTCCTGGCCCACTGCGGGTGGATCACCAAGGGCGAGGTCGCCGACCTCGCCGCCGCCAAGGCGAGCGTCGCGCACTGCCCGGTGAGCAACCTGAAGCTCGCCACCGGCGGCGTCGCGCCGGTCCCCGAGCTGCACGACGCCGGCGTGAAGGTCGGCCTCGGCACCGACGGCGCCGCCAGCAACAACGTCCTCGACCTGTTCCAGACGATGAAGTTCGCGGCGCTGGTGCAGAAGCAGCACCGCTGGGACGCCACAGTCCTCGCGGCGCAGCGCGTCCTTGACATGGCCACGCGCGACGGCGCCGACGCATTGCACCGCCCCGACCTCGGCCGACTCGTGCCTGGCGCCACCGCGGACCTCATCCTCGTCGACTTCCGCCGCCCACACCTCGTCCCGCGCCACGACACGGCG
>JAXDQQ010000006.1:0-13592 GCA_034667805.1 Thermoplasmata archaeon
GAGGGCAGCGACCGCACGGCGCCCGCCAACGCCTCCAGCCCCTTGAAGGCCCGCGGAGTCCCGAGGAACATCACGACGGTGCCCTGCCCGTCCAGCCCCAGCCGTTGCCGTTCGCGGGCCGGGTCGAACAGCGCGGGGTCGAAGGCGTCCGTGTCGCGGGCGTGCACCAGGATGGATCCGCCGAAGCGGCGCTGCAGGAACGCGTTGCTTACGGTCCGGAAGGCGAAGCGGCGCCCGGAGCGCGCCCAGTGGTCGCCCGCCCACGCGTTCCAGGTCGTGCGGTGGTGCCGGCTGCGGAGGTCGCGCGCGAAGGCCAGGGCCCGATCTCGGGGGCGCATCCCCGCCCGCCACGCGCGCAGTGAACCCCATTCCCAGTCGTCGATGTCGAGCGCGACGGGCACGCCGCCCGGGGCCCTTCGCGCGGCGGAGACCAGCGTCGCGAACGGCTTCGAGACGTACGCGAGGTCCCCGTCGATGGCCTGGCGGAGCTCCTCCCAGGCCGCGCGCGATCCCTTCAGGCCCGCGCGGGCCATGGGGATGGCGCGCACCGGGGCGCCGGCCTGGCCGCGCAGTGGCGCCCAGACACCGTCGCCGTACTGCGGCCCGACGATGGTGACCTTGTGCGTCGGGGCCAGGAGCCGGGCAAGGACGTCGGCCCGCCCCAGGCCGTTCTGGGAGACGTCGGGCGTGAGGACGGTGATGGACGCCAAGGCCGGCCTTGCATCACCACGGCGCGGGAGGACTTTACCCCTTGCCGGGTCCCGAGGGGCCCGGGGCGGGGGCCGACGCGGAGGCCGCGCGGGCGCGCCGCTGGCTGGCCAGCCGGTCCGTCGAGACCAGGAGGAGCCACGCGAGCTCGCGCGGGCTCCAGGCCTGCCGTTGCCGGAGGGCCTGGCGCGCCAGTCGGGCGGACCGGGCCGGGTCCTCGCGCAGGGCGCGCCTGGCCTCCTGGCGCAGCAGCTCGCCGCGGCGCCAGCGCGCGTGGCGCGCCAGCTCGGGGAACCGCTGCGACACCAGGTCCAGCGTCAGCAGAGGGTCGCTGCGGCCGAGCTTCCGGACCAGGACGCTGTCGGTGTGGCGGCGGTACCCGCCCAGCGCCTTCGGGATGTACGCGATGCGGCCCTCGCGCGCCACGGCGATGTTGAAGTACCAGTCGGAGACGACCGGGATCTCCTCGGGCAGGAGCCCGGGGGGCATCGCCGACCGGCGGAACATGGGGCTGGAGCCGACGATGAAGTTGCCGTTGCGCACGAGGTCCTTCGCGGTCCCCTCGCGCGGGCGGCGAAAGGCGCTGAACAAGGATGCGGGCTCCGACCCGTCGTCGTGGAAGACCTCCATGTCGTGGTAGACCACGGCGACGTCCGGGTGGTCGCGCAGCAGCGTCGCCTGCGCCGACAGCTTCCCGGGGTAGGCCAGGTCGTCCCCACCCAGCGCCGCGACGAAGCGGCCCCGGCAGGCGCGCAGTCCGCGGTTGCCGTTGACCGTGACGCCGCCGTTGCGTTCGGCCGCCAGCACCCGGACGTTGGGGTGCTCCTTCGCCAGCCGACGCGCGACGGCGACGGTGTCGTCGGTGGAGGCGTCGTCGGTGACGACCACCTCGAAGTCGGGGTGGTCCTGCGCGAGGATGGAGCGCAGGCAGGCCTCGATGAAGCGGCCTTGGTTGTAGGCGACGACCAGGACGCTGACCTCTGGCTCAGGCAAGCGGACCGGCTCCCGCGTCGACGGCCCCGGTCCGCCCTTGCCCGGCCTGTTCGTCCTGCTCGGCCATCTCGTCCTCGTCGGCCATCGCGGCGGCGGCCCGCGGGCTCTCGGGGTGCAGTTCGCCCTTGCCGAGCCGGAACACCCGCGAGCAGATGCGCAGCGGCGCCTGCCGGTGCGTCACGACCAGCAACGTCAGCCCGGGGATCGCGCCGAGCGTGGCCACCAGGCCGGCCTCGCTCTCGGCGTCCAGCGCGGCCGTCGGCTCGTCGAGGATCAGCAGGTCGGCGCCGCGGTACAGGCAGCGGGCCAGGCCGAGCCGTTGCCGCTGTCCGCCCGACAGGCGGACGCCGCCCTCGCCGAGGGGCGCGTCCAGCGCGAGCGGGTGGCCGCTGCCGGCGCCGAGACCGACCTCGTCGAGGGCGCGCTGGGCGCGGGCGGGGTCGGCGGCCGAGCCAGGCTCGCCCAACGCGACGTTCTGCAGCACGGTGGCGTCGAGGAGGATGGACTGCTGGGGAAGGTACGTCACGGTCAGCGGCGAGCCGTCGGTGCGGCGGCCCATGCGCAGCTCTCCGGCGGCGGGCCGCAGCAGGCCAAGGCAGAGGTCGACGAGAGTGCTCTTGCCGCTGCCGCTCGTGCCCACGATGCCGATGCGCTCGCCGCGCGCCAACGACAGCGAGACGCCGCGCAGCACCTCCCGGCCCTCCCGGTAGCGGAACGCGACGCCGTCCAACTCGAGCAGGTGGTCCTGGCGGCGGACCGGCGGGAAATGCCGGGTGCCCGGGGGGTCGTGCTCACGCTCGACCTGCTGCAGCTCGGCCTGGATGAAGTCGAAGCCGGGCTCGTTGAAGAGGACCAGCGTGGAGGCCTGGTTCATGTTGGTGATGGCCGGGAGGATGCGGTACGTGCTGGCCATCACGAGGATCACCATGGGGAACGCCTCCTCGGGGCCGGAGGTGAAGCGCAGCGACGCCAGCACGGCCAGGACGATGATGACGCCGGCCGTCGTCTCGAGGACGGGGGAGACCAGCTGCTGCGTGATGCTGTAGTGCTTCTGGATGTCGTACTGGCGCTGGTACTTCTGCATGACATCGCGCTCGACGCTGCCGACCGCCTGGTTCGTCACGATGACGCGGTACGCGCGGAAGGCCTCGATGACGGAGAACCACAGTTCGCGCGTGGCCGCGTTGATGCGTTGGCCGGCCATGCGGCTCCGCCGGCTCAGGGGGCCGCTGACGAGGAACAGGATCACGCCCACCACGGCCGCGAACACGAAGGCATGCCAGTCGACCAGCAGGAGGAGGACGATGAGCAGCAGCAGGTTGAGGCCGTTGCCCACCACGCGGATGGCCGAGGCGACGAACACCCCGGCCCGCGGCGCCTCCTGCCCGATGGAGTTGATGCGCTCCACCGAGTTGCGCTGCAGGAACGTCTCGTAGGAGAGGCCGAAGTATCCCTTGACCAGGCGCTGCGTGTACTCGCGGTGCAGGTCGAACTGGACGTGGGCGACCAGCTGGGTGACGGCGAACCGGTTGGCCCCGCGCAGGAGCACGCAGAGCAGGAACGCGAGGCTCAGGACCACGATGAACTCCGTCCCCACCCGGTCGGCGATCCCCTGCATGACGTCCAGGACCCGCGCGATGAAGCCGCTGGACGGCAGGCGGCCTCCCGACAGCGTCGAGCCGAGGATGTAGACCAGGAACACGCTGGCCGCGTCGAACAGGCTGCCGACCATGGAGTAGGCGACGATGCCGGAGAAGCGCCAGGCCGGACGAAGCGCCGCCGAGGCCTTGCGCATCGTCCGGAGCTTCATCATGCCTGGAAGGCTCCAGCCACGTCCGCGACCTGGCCAGGGTCCATGTGGGGCCCCATCGGGAGGCTCAGGATGCGGTCTGCCATCCGCTCCGTGAGCGGATAGCTTCCACGCCCCTTGCGCATCGGCGCGTAGGCCCCCGACAGGTGCGGCGGCGTCGGATAGTGGATGAGCGTCGCCACCCCGCGCCGCTTCAGCTGCTCCTGCATCGCGTCGCGCCGCGGATGCTCGACGACGTAGAGGTGCCAGCACGGGTCGGCCCAGGCCGGCACGTGGGGCAGGGCAAGGTCGGGGATCCCTTTCAGCTCCTTGGCGTACGCGGCGGCGATGCGCTTGCGCCGGCCGTTCCAGTCGTCCAGGTGGCGGAGCCGCACGCGCAGCAGGGCGGACTGCGCCTCGTCCAGCCGCGAGTTGTAGCCGGCGATGTCGTTCTTGTACTTCTCCGGCGACCCGTAGTTGCGAAGGAGCCGGAGCCGGGCGGCCAGGGCGTCGTCGTCGGTCGTGACGGCGCCCGCGTCGCCGTACGCGCCGAGGTTCTTCGACGGATAGAAGCTCCACGCCGCCGCGTCGCCGAGGCCGCCGGTCTTGCGGCCCTTGTAGGCCGCGCCGTGCGCCTGCGCGGCGTCCTCGAGGACCCTGAGCCCGTGCTCCTTCGCGGCCTTGTTGATCGGGTCCATGTCGCAGGGCTGCCCGTAAAGGTGGACGGGCATGATGGCTTTCGTCCGGGGGGTAACGGCCGCCGTGATTCGCGCAGGGTCGATGTTGTACGTGGTCGGGTCCGGTTCCACTGGCACGGGCGTGGCGCCGGCCATCGTCACGGCGAGCCAGCTCGCGATGTACGTGTTGGCGGGGACGATGACCTCGTCGCCCGGGCCGATGCCCCAGGCGCGCAACGACAGGTGGAGGGCCTCCAGACCGTTGCCGACGCCGATGCAGTGCTTCGTCCCGCAATAGGCAGCGAACTCGCGCTCGAAGGCCGCCGTCTGCGGCCCGAGGATGTAGGACCCCGAATCCATGAAGCCGCGCAAGGCGGCGTCCAGGTCCTCGCGGAGCTCGAGATAGCCCGCGCGCAGGTCAAGGAACGGGACTGCCATGGAAGTGGCCCAATCACCTGGCCCCCTGTATTTGAAACAGGTGTCGCGATCAAGCGGCGGCCCGCCTCACAACGGCAGTTCGTAGAAGTCGTGCACGACGCCGCGGCCGCCCCAGGCCTCCTTCCAGAATGCCAGCCCCTCGTTGAGGACCTTGCCCTGGTCGGTGGTCGAGATGCCGAAGTCGAAGAACGGCTTGCGCCCCTTGTAGTAGGCCAGCAGGTGCTCCACGACCAGGTCCAGCGCGCCGAGGTCGCGCCCTTCCGGGCCGTTGGCGATGTACTGCGCGTGCGCCACCCGCGCCGTCTCGTACACGATGATCCCGCTCAGCAGGCGCCCGTCGAGGCTCGCCTCGAAGAGGCGGATGTTCCCGGGGAAGCGGCCGTGCAGCAGTTCGAGCTCGGCCAACGAATGGACTGGCTTGGCCTCGTGCCGGCTCTGCAACGTGTGCTCCAGCACGGCGTAGTACTCTGCCAGGCGGGCAGACTCGCGCACCGCGACCCCGGCCTTGCGCGCCTTGGCGCATTGCCGCGCGCGCGTGCCGCCGGGGGCGACCGGGTCGCGCAGGTCGACGGTGGCGGTGTAGTCGCGGCGCACCAGCCGCGCCCCCAGCCGCTGCAGCGCGTAGAGGTCTTCCTGGGCGGGGGCGCTCGCGTAGGTCCATGGCATGGCCTTGTAGAGCAGCGTCCGGGCCCCCCTGGCCTTCCAGTGGGCGGCGGCCGCCTTCAGGATGGCCTCGGCCTGGGCGACGCGGGTGTCTCGCGACATGACCAGGCCGCCGAAGGTCAGCCCGGCATGCGACCGCACCTGGTCGCCTGCCAGGTCCGCGGGCAGGAGGGCGATGAGGACGCCGCCCTCGTAGGCCAGCAGCGAAGCGTCCGTGAACCGGTGCGCATGGTAGTCCATGTATCCGCGCAGGAACAGGAAGTGGCCGTTCTTCGCGCCCGAGACGAAGGCGTCCCATTCGGCTTGCCGGCCAGCGTCGTAAGGAACGACGTCGATGGCCGAGGAGGGACGGCCGGCCGGGGGCGGGGCGGTTGGGGGATCAGGGTTTCCTGGCAGCGGTTCCGCCGAAGTACTCCAGTGCGGTAAACGGTTTCTCCGTCGGCTTGGGCGCCGCCAGGACCTTCCCAGCCTCCACGTCGGACCGGATGCACGTGCCGGCGCCGATGAGGCAGTCCGGCCCGACCTTGACCTCGTCGGTGACGATGCAGCCGATGCCCAGGAAGGAACGCGCCCCCACGACGGCGCCGCCACCGACCGAGGCCGCGATGGTGAGGAACGCGTAGGGCTCGATGCGGGCGTGGTGCGCCACCACCGCCCCCGGCCCCAGGATGACGCCCTCCCCGACGGTGGCCCGGGGCATGACGTGCACCATGGGGAAGACCATGCAGTTGGGCCCCAACGTCGCCGTGCGGGCCACGTCGGCACGCGAGCTGACGTAGCTCACCAGGTGGTAGCCCAAGGCGCGCGTGCGGCGGCACAGGTCCTCACGGACGCGGTTCAGCCCGCTGCTGAAGACGGCGACGAAAAGGTCGTGCGACGCGGGAGGGAAGCGCCGCGCGACCTCGTCAAGCGGCACGACGGGGAGCCCGAACAGCTCGGCGCCGTCGAGGTACGCGCGGTCGACGGTGAAGGCGACGACCTCGTATTCGGAGTCGTTGGTGAAGTAGTCAAGCGCGACCTCGCCCATCTGCCTCGCGCCGGCGATGACAAGCTTCTTCCCGCTTTTTTGGGGCACGGGCACTGGTTTCGATGGGTGTCGCGTCGGAACTACCCTTCGCAGCGGACCCGAACCGCCGGCTACGGGTCGCCCGCGGCGAGCCGTTCGTAGTACTCGAGGGAGGTGAACGGCTTCTCCACGGGTTTCGGGGCCGCGAACACCTTGCCGGGCGCCACGTCGAACCGGATGCATGTGCCAGCGCCGAGCAGGCAGTCCGCGCCGACCTTGACGTCGTCGATCACGATGCAGCCGGCCCCCAGGAAGCAGCGTTCGCCGATCGTCGCTTCCCCCAGGACCATCGCGTTGACGGACAGGAACGAGTAGTCGCCGATGCGGGCGTGGTGCTCGATGATCGTTCCCGTGCCGAGCAGGACGCCTTCGCCGATCTCGGCCATGGTGTTGACGTGGACCATGGGGAAGATGATGGAGTTGGGCCCCACCTTGGCGGTGCTCGCGACGTGCGCGCGTGAGCTGACGAACGTCGCCAAGCGGTAGCCCAGCTGCTTCGCCTGCTGCGACAGGCGTTCCCGCAGGCGGTTCATCCCGGTGGTGGCGATGGCGACGAACATCTCGTGGGTCGCTGGCGGGTAGAGGTGGGCCACTTGGTCGAATGGCACCACCGGCCGACCATAGAGCTCGGTGGCGTCCAGGTACGCGGCATCCACCGTGAAGGCCACCACCTCATACTCCGAATCGGTCGTGAAGAATTCGTAGGCGATGTCTGCCAGGCGTTTCGCGCCTGCGATCACCAGTCTCTTCCCGGACTTCGTCGGCACTCCCATCCGTCCACCGGCGACGCCCATGCTGCTGGCCGCCTAAGGACCCTTCCCAGCAGCGCGTCCCGGCCCGACGAGCCTCCGGAACTCCGCGAGGTCGCGGATGTAGTCGCGCTCGTCGTACGGCAACGAAGCCAGGACGACGCACACGGTGCCCGGCGCGAAGGACTCCAGAGTGTGCCACACCATCGGCTCGATGAGGATGCCTTGGCTCGGGTCGTCTGCGCGAACCTTCTGGACCGAGACCCCGTCATCGAGCACGACGGTGACCGCGCCGGCGACCGCGATGAGGACCTGCCGGCAGGCGTGGTGGGCGTGGTGGCCCCGGTCATATCCCGGTGCGACGCCGTAGATGGTGAAGATGCGCTTGATCTCGAAGGGGACATGGCGCTTCGCCTCCAGGAAGGTCAGGAACCCGCGGGCATCGGTGTGGGTCGGCAGCTTGAGCATCACCGGGTCCGCGCGGCCCTTGCCGCCAGGCTTGGCGCCGGCCTTGGCGGTCGCCTTCTTCCTCGGGCCGGCGCGTCCATCCGGGGTCATCGCGCCGCCCCCTGCACCGTCTGGCCTGCGCGGGTGGGCGGCTTGTCCTTCGCCCCGGCCGAGCTCACCGTGGGACGGAACCTCTTGCGCATCCGCAGGAAGGGCGCCTCGAGCCAGCGGTAGGAGACCTCCGCGGCCAGCCACGCGAGGCCGAACGACAGCGGCAGCAGGAGGAGGTTGTACACCGTGGCGGACTGGCCGTCGAGGGCGGCCTGCGCAGCGTGGACCATCAGCAGATGGAAGACGTAGGTCCCGTAGGAGAGGCTTCCCATCCGCACGATCCAGCGGCGCAGGAAGAACCGGCGCAGCGCCCCGTCGCCCTGGACGGCCGCGAGCAGGATCCCCGTCGCGCAGAGCGCGACGAGCGGGAAGCTCACGAGGGCGGCCACAAGGCCTGGGGGCTGCTCCCCCGCCATGAGCCAGAACGCCACGGGCCAGGACGCGAAGCCGCCGATGAGCATCGCCCACTGCGTGGCGGGGCTGAGCCGCCCCAGGACGCCGCGCCTGTACCCGACGGCGAGCAGCGCCCCCAGCGCGATGGGGTCGAGCCGGGTCACCGTGAAGGTCCACATCGCCGGATGCGACAGGCCAAGCATCACCACGACCAGGCGCGCCACGACGGACAGCGCGATGAAGCCGGCGCAGACCTTCACGAGGTGGCGGCGCAACAGCAGCAGGACCAGCGGCCACAGGAGGTAGAACTGCTCCTCAAGGCTCACGCTCCACAAGGGCGAGATGTTGCTGCCGGGGTAGCCGTGCAGGCCCGTGTACCAGTTGCCCACGAGGAGGAGGAACGTGATCCAATAGGCCGGGTCCAGCCGGTGCAGGCCGAGCGAGCCAGGAAGGACCGACGACGCCACGAACATGGCGGCGAGGAACGCGAGGTACAGCGGCCAGATGCGCAGCATGCGGCGCACGTAGAACCAGCGCACGCGGATGGTGCCCAGGCGGTCCTGCTCGTGCATCAGGAGGCTGGTGATCAGGAACGCGCTCAGGACGAGGAAGAGGTCCACGCCGAAGCCGCCAGACGTCGACAGCTCGACGACGGTCGACCAGCCGGCGACCGACGCGTCCGACAGCCGAAGGGCCGGGATGGTGTGGCTGAGGAAGACCGCGAAGTAGGCGAGGAACCGGACTCCGTCGAGCGTGGGGAAATGGAGCGCGTCGTCGGCGTGCACCGGCTGCACCGAGGCCGCCGAGGGGGATCCCACGGGCGTCCCTGCGGGTGTCCCCACGGGCGTTCCCGTGCCATCGACCGCGGCGTCGCCCATGCGCCTGTCGTCCACGCTTGGGGGCCTGCATGAGGCTTCCGGGGACCGACGGCGGGAGGCAGGACGGTGCCGCGGCAGAAGGCATAAGTCAAGGGGCAAGGGTCAGCGGCTGTGTTGCCACTGGGGGGACTCGGGCTGGCCGGCCGGTTGCCGCTCGCCCGGGTCTCGGTGTGCGACCCGCTGCCGGACTGGGTCTCCTCCCTCGGCTGCGACGCGCGCTTCAACACGCAGCTGTTCCTTTTCCTCTTCCTGCCCGTGGCCCTTCTGGGCTACTGGGCCGTCGCCAGCCGCAACTGGAAGATCGTGTGGATCGCGGCGTGCAGCATCGTGTTCTACAGCATGTGGGACGCGCGCTTCGTCCTCCTTCTCGCCACCGCCGCCGCGGTCGACTTCTACGTCGCCTTGCGCATCGAGGCCGCCGGCGAGGACCGGCCGCGCCGCAAGAGGTGGCTCTTCGCGTCCATCCTGTTCAACCTGGGCATCCTTGCGATCTTCAAGTACGCCCTGTTCGCGCGCGACAACGCGCAGAGCCTGTTCGACCTGCTGGGCGTCGACTACCAGCTGCCTGGATTCAGCATCGTCCTGCCCGTCGGCATCTCCTTCTTCACGTTCAAGACGCTGAGCTACACCATCGACGTCTACCGCGGCGACCAGGTCGCCTGCCGCGAGCCGCTGAAGTACCTCGCGTTCATCTCGCTGTTCCCGGAACTGGTCGCCGGCCCCATCGTCCGGTACAGCACGCTGGGCGAGCAGCTCGACCGCCTGCCCCGCCGGGTGCCGTGGAATTTCATGGCCACGGGCGTCACGCTGTTCGCCATCGGCCTGTTCAAGAAGGCCGTCGTCGCCGACCTCGTCGCCAACCGGATCGACGACCTGTGGGCCGCTCCGGGGGCCTTGACCTTCGCGCAAGGATGGGCGGCGGCGTTGGGCTACACGGTCCAGCTGTACTTCGACTTCAGCGGCTACTCCGACATGGCCATGGGCCTCGGCGCGATGCTCGGGCTGCGCTTCCCCATCAACTTCCTCGCGCCCTACCAGGCCCTCAACCCGTCAGACTTCTGGCGCCGCTGGCACATCAGCCTGAGCACGTGGCTGCGCGACTACCTCTACATCCCGCTCGGCGGCAACCGCAAGGGCCCCGGCCGTGCGAAGGTGAACCTCCTGCTGGTGATGCTGCTGGGCGGTCTTTGGCACGGCGCGAACTGGACGTTCGTGGCGTGGGGCGCCTACCACGGCGTCCTGCTTGTGCTGTACCAGACGGTGCGCCCCGGCTGGGACCGCATGCCGGCCATCGCCCAGAGGCTGCTGATGTTCCTCCTCGCCGTCGTCGGGTGGGTCACCTTCCGCGCCACGTCGCTCGGCCAGGCCATGCAGGTGTACGGGGCGATGGTCGACGTCGCCAGCCTGGGAAGCCTCGTCGCGCTGTTGCCGTTCCTGCTGGCCCTGGCCGCGATCATCGCCTTCACGATGCTGGCGCGTCCCACGGGCGAGATGCAGTTCCGCTTCACGGCGCCGCGCGCGTTCGCCGTCGCGCTCCTGCTGTTCGCCGCCGTCCTCATGGTCGGCTCCGGCAGCAGCCCCTTCCTCTACTACCAGTTCTGACGCTTGACCAAGGACCATATGACAGGACCCGCGAATGCACCCGGCGCGCCGACGCGCAACCGGCCGGACGCCGTCGCCAAGCTGGCCATCCCCGACATGGCGGCTGGGCGTCCCCGCACGTACGCGGCCGCCGTGGTCCTCGTCGTGTTGGGCCTCTGCGTGGGAGCGATCGGCGTGAACGTCGCCGTGAACCCGCGCGCCGAGTTCCCCGTGGAGGGCCTGCGGCCGCTGGTCATCGACCGGGTCCATGACGCCGTCCGGGGCTACGAGGCGCGGCAGGAGCCCGCGCAGGACCTCGTCCTGGGGACCTCTCGCGCCGGCAACCTGCACGGCCTGCCGGGGCGGGAGAACGTGACGTTCAACTTCTACATCGCCGGGTCTCCGCCGCAGGACTGGCTCGACCTCTATGACTACGTCAAGCGGACGGAGGGCCCGCCGGTCAACCTGGTGCTCGTGGTGGACCAGGTCGCGTTCACGGACGTCTTCGCGCCGCGCGTCCCCGCCTCGGCCGACGCCGGGACGGTCCTCGGGACGCCGCCTTCGGTCGGCGACCGCTTCGCCCTGGCCTTGCGGACCCTCTCCGCCTCATACGTCCGCGACACCCTCCACAGCCTCGAGCTGCGCACCGTGACCGGGTACCCGCCGCCGAACCTCGGCGAACCGCGGCCCGAGTTCGCGCGTCCCCACCTCCTGGAAGAATACCGCAACGGGACGTTCGATCCCGCCGAGCTCGAGCCCGCCGTCGACCGCCAGTTCGTGCGCGCCTTCGGGCCGGAGCATGCCTTCGTGCCGGCGAACGTGGACGCCCTGCGCGCCCTGCTCGACGAGGCGCTCGCCGACGGCGTGGCCGTCTGGGCCATCGTGCCGCCCTACCAGCCCGTCACCCTCGTCGACCTCGAGGCGCGGTTCCCGACGTTCCCGGAGCAAGCCGGCCAGGTGCGGGAGTTCCTCGTCACCTTCTGCGGACGGATCCACGTCGCCGACGCCACGCACGTGGAGGACGTCGGCGTCGATCCCAAGGAGTTCTACGACCAGAGCCACTTGACGGTCGCCGGGTCGCGGCAGCTCGTCGAGGGCGTCGTGGCGGGCCGCGCCGACGCTTGCCCTGCCGACGCATAGAACCAGCGGCGGGAGACGGGGCTAGCTCTCGCGGCTGAGCACCGCGGTGAGGTAGTCCCGCGTCTCCGGCGCCGCCTTGGCCGCCAGCCGCTCGAGGTCGGCGCGCGTGATGAAGCGCATCCGCCACGCGACCTCCTCGACGCAGGCGATCTTCAGGCCCTGCCGGCTCTCGATGGTCGCAACGAACTGCGAGGCGTCGAGCAGGCTGCGGTGCGTGCCGGTGTCGAGCCAGGCGACGCCGCGGCCGAGCTTGACGAGGTTGAGCTGGCCGCGCTCGAGGTAGGCGCGGTTGACGTCGGTGATCTCGAGCTCGCCGCGGGCCGACGGCTTGAGCCCGGCGGCGATGTCGAGGACCTGGTTGTCGTAGATGTAGAGCCCGGTGATGGCCCAGTTCGACTTGGGCTGCTTGGGCTTCTCCTCGACGCCCACGACCTTGCCCGATGCATCGAACTCGGCCACGCCGTAGCGCTCGGGGTCGCGCACATAGTAGCCGAACACCGTGGCCCCCTCGTTGGTGTGGGTGGCGGCCTGCAGCATCGAGCTCATGCCGTGGCCGTAGAACACGTTGTCCCCGAGGACCAGCATCACGGGATCCTTGCCGACGAAGGAGCGGCCGATGAGGAAGGCCTGCGCGAGGCCGCCCGGCTTGGGCTGCTCGGCGTAGGAGAGCTTGAGCCCAAGGTCGCGCCCGTCCCCGAGGAGGTCGCGGTACAACGGCAGGTCGCGCGGGGTGCTGATGACGAGGATCTCGCGGATGCCCGCCAGCATCAGCGTCGCCAGCGGATAGTGCACCATCGGCTTGTCGTAGACGGGCAGCAACTGCTTGGAGACGACGCGCGTCGACGGATGCAGGCGCGTGCCCGAGCCGCCGGCGAGGAGGATGCCCTTCATGCGCACCCGCTCATTGGCTGGACCTCTTCTTGAGCCACGCGATGGTGTCCGCCAGCCCGTCCTCGAACCGGGTGCGCGGCGCCCAACCCTTGGCGCGCAGCTTGGAGTCGTCGAGGCTGTAGCGCCAGTCGTGCCCCGGCCGGTCCTTGACGAACGTGATGAGCGACTCCGGCTTGCCCAGCCGCTGCAGGACCGCCTTGACCACGTCGAGGTTCGGCTTCTCGTCGCGGGCGCCGACGTTGTAGATGCCGCCCCAGTCCTTGAGGCCGAGGACGACGTCGATGGCGGCGCAGTGGTCCTTGACGTAGAGCCAGTCGCGGACGTTCATCCCGGTGCCGTAGATGGGCAGCGGCTTGCCCTCCATGGCCAGCGTGACGACCTTGGGGAGCAGCTTCTCCGGGTGCTGGCGTGGCCCGTAGTTGTTCGTGCAGCGGGTGATCGTCGCCTTGAGGCCGTACGTGGTGTGGTGCGCCAGGACCAAGAGGTCGCTTCCAGCCTTGCTTGCCGAGTAGGGCGAGGCCGTGTGGAACCCATCCGTCTCCTTGAACGAGCCGGTGGCGCGGCTGCCGTAGACCTCGTCGGTGCTGACGTGGAGGAACTGGCCGACGTCATGCCGCCGGGCGGCGTCGAGCAGTGTCTGTGTGCCCAGGACGTTGGTCTTGACGAAGACGTCGCCGGCCTCGATGCTACGGTCGACGTGGCTTTCGGCCGCGAAGTGGACGACGACGTCCGGCTTGGAGTCCTTGAACGCCCGCTCGACCGCGGCGGCGTCCGTGATGTCGACCTTGGCGTGGCGGTAGGCCTTGTGCCGGTCGACGCCATGGAGGTTGGCGGGGTCGCCCGCGTACGTCAGCTTGTCGACGTTGAGCAGGCGCAGGTCCGGGTCGGCCGCGGTGGCGAGGCCGCTGTACCGGGCATGGTCCGGGCAGCAGCCCGCTGAGGGCGCGCCGGCGCGGGAGTGCAGGACGTGGTGCACGTAGTTGCTGCCGATGAAGCCCGCTCCCCCGGTCACGAGAAGGCTCGTCAAGCGGCGTCCCCCAGCGCGTCGAGGGCCGCGTCGAACGCCAT
>JAXDQQ010000007.1:0-3199 GCA_034667805.1 Thermoplasmata archaeon
TGTCGTTGATGCGGGCGATGGTGCGCGGGCCGTGCGTCTTGGCGAGCGCGCACGCGATCATGTTGACCTCGTCGTCGCCAGTGCAGGCGATGAAGAGCTGCGCCTCGGCGATCTTCGCCTCGCCCTCCAGGATGGATTTGTTGGCGATGTTGCCCTTCACCGACGTGACGTCGAGGTCGGCCAGGCGCTCCAGGCGCTCCGGGTTGGTCTCGACGACGCAGACGTCGTGCCCTTCGTCGCGCAGCGAACGGGCCACATGGTAGCCCACCTCGCCTGCGCCACCCACGACGACGTACATGGCTAGCCTTGGCGACGAAGGGGACTCAGGATAAGGCAATCGGTCAGGAGCGCAACAGGAGACGGTCCCCGACGCCCTGACGGGCCACGGATTTCACGGATTTCACGGAGTCGATTTCCGTGGTCTCCGTGCAATCCGTGGCCGGTCCGTAGGAATCACACGAACGGCAGCTTGGCCACCGTCGCCGGCATCGGCTTGCCGCGCACGAGGACCTGGAGGTCTTCGCCCACGTCGGCGCCGCCCCGCACGTAGCCCAAGGCGATCCCCTTGCCCGTGGTCGGGCTCTGCGTGCCCGAGGTGACCTTGCCGGCGTCCGTGCCGGTGCGCTCGATGGGGTAGCCGTGCCGCGGGATGCCTTTCTCCAGGACGAGTCCGATGAGGCGGTCGGTCGTCGGGTCGTCCTTCTGCGACATCAGGCGTGCCTTGCCGAGGAAGTCGCCGGACCAGTCCATCGTCCATTCCAGCCCCGCCTCGATTGGCGTGCGGCCGCCTTCGAACTCGTTGCCGGCGAGGCAGTAGCCCTTCTCCAGCCGCAGCGTGTCGCGCGCCCCCAGGCCGATGGGCTTGATGCCGTGCGCGGCGCCGACCTTGAGCAGGTGGTCCCAGACGCGGCGTGCGCCCGCGGCGGGGACGTAGAGCTCCACGCCCTTCTCGCCCGTGTAGCCGGTGCCGGAGACCATGCAGAAGATGCCGGCCACTTCCATGTTGACCAGGTGGTGGAACTTCGGGGGCGGGCTCACGCTCGCGGCGGCCAGCACGTCGCGGGCCTTGGGGCCCTGCAGCGCGAGGATCGCCCACTCCTTCGTGACGTCCTTGACGACGACGCCGGGCGTGTGCTTGGCGATCTGCGCGGCGACGTCGACGTTGCGGCCCGCGTTCGGGATGACGTAGAACTTGTCCTCCGCCTTCTCGCCGGTCCCGCCCGGGACACGGAAGTAGAACGTGTCGTCGAGGATGGTGCCGTCCTCGCGAAGCACGACGGTGTACTTGCCCTTCCCCACTGGCACCTTCGCCGGGTCGGACGGCGTCACCTTGGCGAGGGCGGCCGCGGCCTTCGGCCCGGTGACCCAGAGGTTGGACATGTGGCTGACGTCGAAGAGGCCGACGGCGGTGCGCACCGTGGCATGCTCGTCCTTGATGCTTCCGTAGTGGACCGGCATGTCGTACCCGGCGAACTCCACGAAGGTGGCGCCGAGGGCGGCGTGGGCGTCGTAGAGGGGCGTCCGCAGAGGCACGGGGCCGGCGAGGCGGGGACCGGAGATAACCGCTCGGCCGCCGGCCTAGCAGTAGGTGAGGAACGGGTCCACGTCGGCGTCCGATTCGTAGTCGAAGGCCAAGGCCATGCTGACGTCCAGTTCGTAGGAGGCCGCCGCCGGGCCGGTGAGCAGGGCGCCGAACGTGAGGTAGTCGTCCGGGTCGTCGGTGAGCTCGAGGTCCTTGAACTCGATGACGAGCGGCGAGGTGCCGGAGGCGTGCTCGTCGACGTCGTTGCCGTACCAGGTGCGGATGTCCAGGTCGAGGGAGTCGGTGAGCGCCGACTGGGACGTCCAAGTCAAGGTGGCAGTGCCGTTGCGGATCGTGTAGGGTGCGCCCGAGACGCCGACGCAGTTGTAGCCTTGGATGCTGCCCACCTGGAGCACGACGTCCACCGACGTCAGCGTCAGCCCGAACTCGTCGGCGTAGCTGCGCAGCGTGACGTTGCCGTCCCGCTCGACCTTGCCGTTCTCGTCGCGGTCTTGGCCACCGCGCCCGGAACGGGCCGTCCGGCCCGGCTCTTCCGGCTGCATGTCTGCCTGCGCCGGCGGGGCCGCCGCGTCCTCCAGGCAGCCTGCCAGCAACGCAATCGCGGCCACGAGGGCCACCACCGACCACCGCATGGCGCCAAAGTCGCCGGTCCTAGGTTTAGGCATTGTGCGGGGAACGTGAAAACGAGCGTCGGCGGGCCTGCGAAGCCGCCCCAGGAGAGGAAACCGAAAACAAACCTTGATGGCCGCCTCCAGGGATGGTCCGGGTGTGCTGAAGGGAACGCCCAGGCCCAAGGGGGCGCCGCCGCGCGTGCCGAAGGGGTCGGTCCAGGACGCCCTGGAGTCTCTGGAGAAGCGCCGCCGCAAGGCGCCCGTCAAGGTCGCCAAGACGCAGCGCGACGACCTCGACCTCGACGCGATCCGGTAGGGCGACCTGCGGTTCGAGACCTGGGCGGGCTAATCCATCTGGCTGGCGGCCAGGGGCTTCATCAGGACCTGGACGGTCCCGCAGACGCGGCACTTGCAAGACCCTGGGTCCATGACGTCGTGGGGACGGACCTCCGAGCACTTCTCGCACCAGGCATCGAGCACGCGCGCCATGACGGGAGATTGGGCGCCCGCCGGATTGTGCTTTCGCAAGCGGCTGGCGGACGTTGAAAAAGCGAGCCCGCCAAGTTCGGCCAGAGCAACCAGAAAAGGCGAAGGGAAGAGTTGGGAAGAGGAGCGGGCCCAGAGGGATTTGAACCCTCGTCGCAGGCTCCGCAAGCCTAAAGGATATCCAAGCTACCCCATGGGCCCGCGTTGTTGCCTCCTGTTGGGAGGCAGCGGAGCGCGCACTTGGCGCAGGGCGGCCGACTTGGGGACGCTACTTAAGCGTGTTTGACCCGCGACCGCGCAGGAGCCTCCCATGGCCAACGTCCACCATCTCTTCGCACAGGCGGCGAAGCCCCCAAGCACATGTCGCATGGGGCCGCCCCGACGAGCAATGCCATCCGACGTTTGCCCTCTCGTCCGTGAGGTTTGCACTTGCGAAGATTGTCCCTGCTCGTCATCCTGGTGGCGCTCTCCCTCGCCTCCGTCGGCCTCTTGGCCTTCGGCGTGGAGCGGGAGACCGCCCCCCCGGTCGTCGGCGACTACCGCGACCCCACGGGGGCCG
>JAXDQQ010000008.1:0-3276 GCA_034667805.1 Thermoplasmata archaeon
CCCAGCACCTTCAACCCGCGCGTCGGCCGCACCGTGGCGCGCGCCGTCAAGGCCGCCGCCATCGCCACCGGCGTCTGCCGCAAGCTGGGCAAGATGGCGATGGTCTCCGAGGACCACGTCCACCACGACCCGCTGCCGGCGGAGTTCCCCGCCGCGGAGTGAGCCCGCCGACTTCACGCGGATATCGCGGAATCCGCGGAACCGGTTCCGCGGTTTCCGCGTGATGAAACGCGGTCAGGCCGGCGTGCAGCCTGGGCCAAGGCCGAGCGCGTGCTTGGCGTCCTCGATCAGGACGATGGGGACGCAGCCGGGCTTCAGGGGCAGGCTTCGGCCACGCCGGCCTGGGCCTCGACGTTGCGGACGAAGCAGTCTGCCGCGTCCTGCACGCCGTTCGTGTAGCTGCAGCCCGCGCCATTGCCGTAGACCGTCTGCTGGGCTTCGGCGTTGGCGCACGGCAAGACGATGTTGAAGACGATCATGCAGGGAATCTGGCAGATCGGCTCAGGGACCCCGGCAGATGCTGTCGGGACGGCGGCGAGCGCCGCGATGGCGAGCAGGAGGAGGGCGGGGACGGCCTTGAGGGTCATCGGATGACCAGCCGACGGATGGAGGCGGTGGCTTAAATCCGGTATAGGGCCGGGAGGCCGTACGACCCACCCTTAGAGGCCTGTCCGAAGCCTGTTAAGTAGGATGAGGGCCGGGTTAGGGTTGTCCCAGGAGGACATCCCATGAGCAAGACCCCTCTCACCATCACGCTGCTCTGCGTCGGCCTGCTGGCCGCCACCGCCTTCGCCTCGACCGTGGCCGCCAAGCCCGGCGACTCCGGCAGCTCCCATCCTGACCGCGAGGCGGCCAAGGACCGCATGGAGAACCGCACCGCCGAGCGCGAAGACCGCCAGGAGAAGATGCGCTCGGCGCATGACGCCTGGCAGGAGTGCAAGCACGACGCCAACGCCACCGGCAACGAGTCCATGAAGGACCGCTGCGGCGACGAGAAGGCGTTCTTCCTGCGCGCCACCCACGCCCGCCGCGAGGCGCATGCCCTGCTCGGTGCCATCGACGCCCTCGAGCGCCGCCTCGGCCGCCTCGAGGTCCGCGAGATCCTGCTCGAGCAGAAGCTCGAGTCGGGCAACTTCACCGGCAACGAGACCGCCGCCTCCATCCAGGACAAGATCGACCAGATCGACGCCCACCAGACGAAGATGGTCGAGCGCCTGCAGGAGCTGCGCGAGCGCCTCGACGCCCGCCACGAGAAGTGGCAGTCGGTCCGTGACGAGGTCCAGGACCACCGCCACGGCGCAGACGACGAGAGCGAGGGCGAAGACGCCGACGAATCGGAGTCCGCCTCGGATTCGTCCAGCGCCGCCGCGTAGTCGCCCAATAGGCGTCTCCGGCCCCCGCGGCCACCCCAATCCTCTTACCCCTCTCCCCCATCCTTTGGGAAGGAAGCCATGCGCGTCCAGCCCCTCCCGTTCGCTCTTCTTGCCGTCCTCGCCCTTGCCTCGACGGCCGTCGCCCAGGACCCTGACGGGGAGCCCGGCTGCGCCCAGTCGAACCCTTGCGAGGTCATCCTAGAGTTGGACTCCAACGGCATCGCCGACCTGGCACCCGACACGTTCGGCACCGGCGACTGGATCCTCTTCTCCATCTACAACGCCGACGACCAGACGCACACCGTGCGCCTCGACGGCCACCAGTTCGAGGCCTCCGTCACCGGCGGCGACCTCATCGACACGCAGCCCTTCAAGCTCGGCGCCCCCGGGTCGTACGACCTGACGGACCTGCCAAGCCATGACACGGCCCCGATCACGGTCGAGGAGAACGAGGTCTTCACGGGCTCCGCGGGCGGCAGCAGCTCCAAGAGCGGCGGATACCGCGTCCCGGCGCTGTCGCCTGTCCTCGTCGTCGGGCTCCTGGCAGCCATCGCGATGGGCCTGCGCCGCAAGTAGTTCCACTGGCGACAACCCTGGATTCCCTGCAGTGGTTTCACCGGTCGTCTCCGTCGTCTTCAAGGGTCGGACGCCCCTGGGTGAAACGGGACGCCTCCTGGCCTGACTGAGCCCGCTTAGCCAGACACCCTGCGTCCCGACGACTGCGGCCTAATCTCACCAAGCAACCTGGCCGCTGGAGACCAACCCAATGCAAGCCATCGACCTGGCGCCTCACCTTGAGGCCCTCAAGAAAGCCCTCGGATCGAAGATCGGCTCGGACGTGTCCGAGCAGGACCTCAAGGACGAGTTCGCCAAGTACCTGGAGTACGGCGTCCCCGTCGACCAGGCGCTCAAGACCATCCTGCGCCACCATGGCGTCCAGAGCCCTGCGGCCAACCGCCAGGGCTCCGCCCCAGCCGTGACGGAGCGCCTTCCCGTCGCGCAGCTGCCGCCCAACAGCCCGTCGGTCGTCATCAAGGCCCGCCTGCTCACGCTCAACACCAAGAGCGTCAACGCCCGCGGCGAGGCGAAGGAGATCGTCTGGGGCCTGCTCGGCGACGAGTCCGGCAGCATCCCCTACACGTCGTGGCGCCCGCTCGAGGGCTTGAACAAGGGCGACGTCATCCACGCCGACGGCGCCTACACGAAGGAGTACCAGGGCAAACCCCAGGTCAACTTCGGCGACCGCACGAAGATCGTCAAGCTCGACGACGCCGAGCTGCCGCACACCGTCACCGAGACGCGCGATGTCCCGCTCGCCGAGTTGCGCGAGGGCCTGCGCGGCCTCCGCGTCACCGGCCGCATCCTCTCCGTCGCGCCCCGCCAGGTCACCGTCCAGGGGCAGCCGAAGACCGTCTGGGGCGGCATGCTCGCCGACGCCAGCGGCCAGGTCGAGTTCAGCTCCTGGCACGACCACGGACTCAAGGCCGGCGACGCCGTCACCATCGAAGGCGGCTACGTCCGCGCCTACCGCGGCCAGCCGCAGTACACCTTCGACGCGGACGCCAAGGTCTCGCCCGCCACGACGGCGGTGCCCGAGGTGGCCGCGCTCGCCGTGCGCCCGCCCACGTCCATCGCCTCCGTCATCGTGCGCAACGGCGGCAGCGACCTCACGCTCGTCGCCACGCTCCTCGAGGTGCGCCCCGGCTCCGGCCTGGTGCTGCGCTGCTCGACCGCAGGCTGCACCCGCGTGCTCACCGGTGGCATGTGCCGCCTGCACAACCGCGTGGAGGGCGTGCCCGACCTGCGCATCAAGGGCGTCCTCGACGACGGCACCGGGGCCCTGAGCATGGTCGTGGGCCGCGAGCTCACCGAGTCGGTCCTCGGGAAGACGCTGGCGCAGTGC
>JAXDQQ010000009.1:0-5554 GCA_034667805.1 Thermoplasmata archaeon
GCTTGGCCAGGTCGATGGCGACCTGGTCGCCCTTGGCGACGGCCTCCTCGACGCCCTTGCCCGCGCGCTCGAACTCGGTGACGCGCCCCTTGGCGATGGCGCGCGTCTTCTCCCAGTCCTTGTTGAGGTCGGCCAGCTCCTTGGGTGACACCTTGGGCGGCAGCTTGCGTTCGCCCAGGGCCTTCCGCGCCGCGTTGACGGCGTCGTCGGCGGCCTCCCCGGCCAACTTGGTGCCGCCTTTGCCGAGGGCCTTGCCGATGCCCTCGACGGTCAGGATCGTGTCCACCGTGGCCCACCAGGTGCGCCCGATGCGCTCGATGAGGGGCTTGTTCGGGTCCATCGCCTCCTCCCACGCCTTGATGGGCGTGAGGCCCTTGACGAACTCCACGGGGTCCTTGCGGATCTCGTTCACGATGTGGCCGCCGACCTTCCCGACGGTGTCCACGGTGTTGACGACGTTGTCCCACGTCTTCTTGTCGCCGGCCAGAAGCTTGCCCGGTCCGGTCGTCGCGTCCCACACGGTGCCGCCGATGGTCTCGCCGGCGACGCGCCAGTTCTCCCAGGTCGTGAGCTCCTTGACGAGGGTCTCGCCGCCCTTGAACGTCCCGCGCACGACGTCGCGGCCGAGCTTCTGCAGGTCGCCCGGCAGCTCCGTGACCTCCTTCTCCGTCTTGTCCCAGAACTCCTCCTTGACAGCGGTCCAGCTGCCTTCGCGTTCCTGGGCCTTGATGTTCTCCTTGTTCTGCTCCTTGAGTTCCTCGAGGCGCTTGCGGTCGCGCTCCTTCTGCAGCTCCTTCTGGATCTCCTTCTGCTCGTCGGCCGCCTCCTTCTCGAGCACCTTGCGCCGGTCCGTGGTGCCCTTCGAGCTCCACTCCTTGTTCTCCTCCCAAGTCCGGTCGTTGCGCTCGTCCTCCTTGGCGATCCATTCCTTCTCCTTGCGGGCCTCCTCCTGGTTCTTGGCGATCTGCTCGTTGCGCTCGCGGATGAGCCGGTCGATCTCCTCGGGGGAGCGCCAGCTCCCGCCGTCACCAGGCCACCATTTGTCGCCCTTCTTCACATCGGGCCAGCGGCCGTCGTTCGTCACCAGGTTGCCGGGGGCGAACGGGTCGGGCGGCCCACCGCCCGGCGGCAGGAGCACCGTGCCGGTGCCGGGCGGGCCGAAGCCGGCCACGGTCGTCGCGATGATGACGGCGACGATCCCCCCGCCGATGGCGATGCCGTTGTTGTAGTCGGCCGTCGCCTCGCAGTCCTCGGGGCCGCTGCAGTTGTCGGCGGCGACGGTCGGGACGACCAAGACGAGGACGGCCGCGGCAAGGCCGAACGACCACCCGACCGCGGAACCCGCGGACCGCGCGGAGACCTTTCGGGTTCCGCGGGGTTCCGCGAGATCCGCGGTCCGTGGTCGGCGGGCGTTCATGCGGTCAACGCCTCCGTGATCCGCGGCCGGTCGGGCGACCAGTGGCGCACGCCGAGGCCGAGCACGGTGCCCCACGCGATGTGGCCAAGGACGCTGATCGTCATGAAGCCGACATCGGGCGAGATCTCCACGGCCTTCGGGTAGACGAGGAGCATGAAGCCCTCGAGCGTCAGGCTCCACAGGAGGCCCCACCAGAGTCCACCCATCGGCCGGAGGAGCGTGAAGATGACGGCGAAGTTCGTGCCGTTGAGGAAGTGGTAGAGCCATCCGGCCAGGCGGGCGCCGGAGGAGTCCGGGTCGACGCCGAACATGAGGCTCCCGAACATCCGTTGCGCGCGGAACGGGTCGAAGTGGAAGCCGAAGAGCTCCTTGACGCCGATGCGCACGACGTCGTACGCCACCGTCGCCGCGAAGCCCACGATGGTGCCGACGAGGACGAGCTGGGCCAACCGGCGCAGCTGGGCGTGACGGTTCCGGAAGAAGAGCGCGAAGCCCAAGGTCAGGAGCCCCGCCGGGAACGCGATGAACGGCCCGCTGAAGCGCAGGGGCAGCCCAGCGTAAACGTAGAGGATGAGGACGAGGCCGGACAGCGACGCGAGGAACGTCGCGGCGATGACGACGGGCCACGGCAGCCCCGGCTTGGGCGGAGGAACGGCCTCGGGGCCCAGGTCCCAGGCGGCCGTCAACGCCGCACCCCGGGCGGGGGCGGCGGCGTCGCTTGGCCCAGCGACGTGGGCGACGCGCTGGTCGGAACGGTGCCGGAGGGCGGGCCTGGCTTCGACACCGGCGTCAGCATGACCCAGCCGACCACGAGCGAGAAGACCACGACGGTCTGCTCCTTCAGGCCCGGGTCCTCGAGGTAGCTCGTGGATCCGCCGCTCTTGGTCATGATGAGGTAGGAGACCACGATGGAGACGAGCGTCACGAGGACGATGCGCATCCACAGCTTGTAGCGGTCGCGCCTGGCGAAGAACGCGGCACCGCCGCGGTGGATGGCGGGCGCGAAGTGGGTGCTCGCCAGCGTGAACAGGCCGACGAGGACGGGGAAGCGCTGCTGGTTGAACAAGGGTAGGCCAGGCGAGCCCCGCGTGGCGTCATGGATGGCGGCCCAGCCCATCGTGAACAGGACGATGGCGGCGACGGCGGGGACGATCGGGCGCAGGATGGCGAACCCCATCGCGGCCTCCGCCTTGCGCACGGCGCCGCTCCCCTCGAGCTTCTTCATTCCCTTGCCGATCTGCTTGCGCAGGACGAACATCGCGATGCCCACGATGAGGGGGCCCAGCACCTTCTTGGCGCCGACCGTCGTCGCGCAGGTCTTCATCTGCGAGGTCCCGACCGTGTACTGCTCGCACGACTGCGGGCCGATGCCGGAGGTCATCTTGTTGAGGAGGACGGCGGGCAGGCCGAGCGGCACCCACAGCAGGTAGACGATGACCAACCCGACGAGGAGGACTGCCAGGGCTTTGGTCAGGAAGTTGACCTTGAGGGACGCCAAGGGCCCTTTGGCTTCGGTCGCGACCGCGGGGGCGTCGGCCAACGACGTTTGGACGCCTCCGGGCCCGTATCAAGCCATCGGGGGACGGCCGAGGCGCGCGCGTCTAGGTCCAGACGCGGACGCCGATGAAGCCGAACAGGACCAGGACGATGAAGATCACAAGGATCCATCCAAGCAGTCCCAAAGCCGTCTCGTCAGACCGAAAGTCCATGCCGGGAGCAACCAACGCGCGCCGATAAGCGGGCGGGTCGGGGCAGCCCGCAAGGCCCTTCGGGCCTCGCGGTCCTGCGTCTTTGCGCCTGCTCTGACGCACACTCGCTTCGTTCGTGCGCGTCAGAGCGGGATGTTGCCGTGCTTCCGGTTGGGCCGGTCGGCGTGCTTGTTCACCAAGGTCTCAAGGGCCTTGACGAGCATCGGCCGCGTCTCCTGCGGCTCGATGACGTCGTCGATGTAGCCCTTCTTCGCCGCGATGTACGGGTTCGCGAACTTCTTGCGGTAGTCGGCGACCAGCTCCGCGCGCTTCTTCGCCAACTCGGCGCCTTTGAGCCCCTCGAGCTCCTTGCGGAAGACGATGTTGACCGCACCCTCGGGGCCCATGACGGCGATCTCCGCCTGCGGCCAGGCGACGTTGTAGTCGGCGCGCACGTGCTTGGAGCACATGACGTCGTAGGCGCCGCCGTAGGCCTTGCGCGTGATGACCGTGAGCTTCGGCACCGTCGCCTCGGCGTACGCGTACAGGAGTTTCGCTCCATGGCGGATGATGCCGCCTCGCTCCTGGCCGACGCCGGGAAGGAACCCCGGCACGTCGACGAAGGTGACGAGCGGGATGTTGAACGAGTCGCAGAAGCGCACGAAGCGCGCGGCCTTCACCGAGGCGTCGATGTCAAGGACGCCGGCGAGGTGGTTCGGCTGGTTGCCCACGACGCCGACGGGGCGGCCGTGCAGGCGGCCGAAGCCGATGACGATGTTCTTGGCGTGCTCGGCGGCGACCTCGAGGAAGCGCCCGTCGTCGACGACGGCGCGCACCACGTCGACCATGTTGTAGGGTTTGTCGGCGTTCTCGGGGACGAGGGTGCGCAGTCGTTCGTCCATGCGGTCGGCCGGGTCGCGCGGCTCGACGAGCGGGGCGTCGGCCAGGTTGTTGCTGGGCAGGAACGACAAGAGGTCGCGGATGCCACGGATGCACGCCTCCTCGTCGTCGAAGGCGAAGTGCGCGACGCCGGAGGTCCCGGCATGGCTGTGCGCGCCGCCCAGGTCGTCCATCGTGACCGTCTCGCCGGTGACGGTCTTGATGACCTCGGGGCCCGTGATGAACATGTGGCTGGTGCCTTCCACCATCAGGATGAAATCCGTGATGGCGGGCGAATACACCGCTCCGCCTGCGCATGGTCCCAGGATGGCCGAGATCTGCGGCACGACGCCGGAGGCCCGCGTGTTGCGCCAGAAGATCTCCGCGTAGCCGCCCAGCGAGACGACGCCTTCCTGGATGCGCGCGCCGCCGGAGTCGTTGAGCCCGATGACGGGCGCGCCGTTCTGCACGGCGAGGTCCATCACCTTGCAGATCTTCTCGGCGTAGACGCCGCCGAGGGAGCCGCCGAGGATGGTGAAGTCCTGCGAGAAGACGTAGACGAGGCGGCCGTCGACCTGGCCCCAGCCGGTGACGACGCCGTCGCCGGGGAAGCGCTGCTTGTCCAGGCCGAAGTCGTGAACGTCGTGCTCGCGCAGGGCGTCGAGCTCCGTGAACGTGCCCGCGTCGAGCAGGAGGTCGATGCGCTCGCGGGCCGTGTACTTGCCCGCCTGGTGCTGCTTCTCCACGCGCGCCGGGCCGCCGCCGCCCAGCGACTGCGCCTTGCGGGACCGCAGGTCGGCGACCTTCTCCCAACCCGGCTCGCCGGGGGACGGGTCCTTCTTCGCGGCGCTCACGCAGCGGGCGACCGGCCCGGTCGTACTAAAGCGCGACGAGCCCAGGCCCGCCGCATCCGCGCCCGGCGCCTTAGAGGGCGGCCTTGAGCGAGACCAGGATGGTCTTGGCGCCGCTGGCGGCCATCGCGCTGATGGCGATCACGCCGCCGCCAGCCAGGAGGGCCAGGACGGCCGCAACTTGGCCGACGCTCGAGGACAGCACGCCGCCGTCGACGTGCAGCAGGAAGGTGGCCGAGCAGGTTGAGCCATCGGCCAAAGCGGCATGCGCCTCGACCTGGTACAGGCCGACGCCGAACTTGCTGAACTGGCTGACGTCGAGGGCCCCTTCGGCGCCGGTGTCGCTCTCCTCGGGGGCGCCGTCATCGACCGTTCCGGTGTAGGGGCCATAGCTGACCTCGGTGTCGTAGTGCGTGACGTCCGAATTGGCGGTGAACGAGTAGGGCACGACGTCGTCAGGACCGACGACCACGGCGTCCGCCGGGTCGCTTGCCGATAGGCCGGCCACGCTGCGCCCGGCGACGGTCCCTTGGCAGGGGCCGTCCACGGTGGCGGTGGCCGACGGGACGCAGGCGCACAGGGCGACGAAGGCCAAGGTGGCTCCCAGGATGAGGGGACGCATCATGGCGTGACCTCCCTGGAGGCCACGACCAGCGAGGCGCGGCGGGTGCGCTCCGTCGCCAGCCGGTTGTTGGCGTTGCGGGCCGCGAAGAGGTAGG
>JAXDQQ010000010.1:0-11364 GCA_034667805.1 Thermoplasmata archaeon
TCGCGCAGGCCGCGCACGGTGCGCGTGCCGAACCACGTCAGCGCCTCGCCGTCGATGATCCGCACCCGCGCCGCCGCTCCAGCGGCGCCCAGCGGCGCGGTGTCGACCTTGGCGCGCTGGCGATGGAACGGGAACGGCTCCGTCGGCAACAGCGTCCACTGGGCCGGCGAGGCGGCGACCTCGGCGGCCGTGATTTCGAAATACTTCGGGCCCGGCCCGCCGTCGGGCCCGCGTCGGTCGCCGAAGACGTTCCACAGGCCGGCCGCCTCCAGCATCGCGTGCGGGTAGGCCGTCTGGTCGAACGTCATCCACGGCGCGTGCCAGATGGGGCAGAAGACCGGGATGGACGCGGCGCCGGCCTCGGCGCGGACGTCCATGAGGGTGCGCAGCGTCGCCTGCGCCGCGACGTGGGCGGTGTCGGGCACGCCGCAGGCGTCGCCGAGCTCCTCGAGGAACGCCGCCGCGTCGGGCACGGAGTCGATCTCCGACCACAGCACCTCGACGCCCGAGGCCTGCAGGGCGTCCACGAGCGCCTTCGGGTTCTCGTCCTTGTCAGCGACGACGAGGTCGGGCTCCAGCTCGAGGATGCGCTCGAGCTTGGCGTCCTTGGTGCCCCCGACGGTGGGGATGGAGTCGACCCACGGCGACGGATGGATGCAGAAGCGGGTGCGGCCGACGACGCGGTCGGCGAGGCCGAGGTCGTGCAGGGATTCCGTGTGGCTGGGCACCAGGGACACGATGCGCCGGGGAGCCACGTCCTCGCAGCCACGGGTCTGCTTTCAACGGTGCCGCTTGGCGGCGGCCGCTACGACAGGTCGATGGTGAGGGTCCCTTCGAGGCCAAGCAGCACGCTGCCGCCGCCGTCGGGGAACGCCGCGAACGTGTAGCGCCCGGCCTCCGGTGCGTCCACCGCCATCGTCAATGGCGAGTCGCCGAAGGTGCCGGTGACGATGTCCTGGTTGCCGTGGCGCAGCTCGACCTCGAGGGAGCAGAGGGCCGCGGTGGCGCACTGCCACTCCACGGTCGCCGCGAGGCTCGCGTAGCCGGCGGGCACCTCGAACGGCAGGAGCGCCTCGTCGTCGAGGGGCAGGACGCCGGGGAGCCCGGGCAACCCCGCGCCGGCGCCGATGGAGAATGGGAACTGCTGCGTCGAAGGCTCCGGCCTTGAGCCCGTGGCGCCGTCGCCCGAAGGGTTGTCGCCGCCATCGCCGCCGCTGCCGCCCGAGCACCCGCCCAGCAAGAGAGAAAGGACGGCCAGGCAGGCGACGGCGCCGCGCACGGGCAGCCATCCCTGGCCCGGGTCTTCAACCAACCCCCCGAAGCATCCGGCGGCGCATCGCGCAAAGCGGCTGACCGCAACCATTCTATCCGCTGCGCCTGTCGGAAACGCGTGCACGAGCCGAGGATCCCTCCGGAGACGCCAGGAGGGCCTCCGGAGCCGCCCGCGCCCCCCGCGCCCGGCTCCCCGGTCCCCGTGACGCCCGCCCCGGCCGGCTTGCCGCACATCGAGGAGGTCCCGTTGGCTGCCCCAGCGGCGACGGAGGCCGCCGCCGGGCATCCGACGGACAAGCGCCGCCGCGGGCCGAAGAAGGTGCGGCCGCATCCGTACGCGAACGAGGCCTCGCCACCGGAGGAGCTGCGGCTGTCGCCCGGCAAGGCGTTCGCCGTGTGGGCGGGCGCGGCCATCGTGCTCATCGGCGGCGGCTACCTCCTGGCGAGCCGGTACAGCCCCTTCGTCCCGGGCGCGACGCATCCCTTGGAGGATTGGGAGCTGCTGCTCGACATCCCGCTCTTCCTGGGCATCGGCTTGCTGGGATTCGGTTTTTCGGACAAGCCTTGGGCGCGCCGGCTCACGATGCTGGGCTGGCTCGTCGGCGCCTTCTACGGCGGGCTGTGGGCGCAGGACTTGTTCTACGCCGAGGCCAGCGACTACGTCAACTACGCCTTCAGCATCCTGTTCGGGATCCTCTTCGTCTACCTCGCCTACCACGAGTGGCTGAGCCTGCTGCGCGGCGTGACGAACGCCTCCGTGAGGTTCCTCTCGGTGTCCTTCTTCGTCGGGGCCGGCGCCTACTTCCTCATCGACAAGATCCAGTCGGTGCGGCTCTGGCTCATCCACGTCGTCTCCGGCCAGACGAAGTGGATGCTCGACCTCTTCGGCCAGGGCGACAAGGCCGGCCTGCAGTTCATCGTCGACAAGGCGGACCCGAAGAGCCCGACGACCTTCTTCTATCCCGACCAGTACTGCGAGCCCTTCGCCACCAACGAGGACGGCAGCCGCTCCGAGGTCGGCCGCTACTGCGCGGAGCACAACCTGTACGTGCCGCAGCACGACGCCACTATCCCGGACACCTGGTGGGGCCAGATCCTGCACTTCGCCCCAGACGGCGACCACCGCATCCTGCCCGTCAGCATCGTGCTGGCGTGCACGGCCCTACAGTCCATCATGGTCTTCATCGGCCTCTTCGCCGGCACGACGGCCAGCTTCCGCCGCAAGGTGTACGCCTCCGTCATCGTCGGCGGCATCGTCTACGTCCTCAACCTGGTGCGCAACACCGGCATCATCTGGTTCTACGGCCAAGGCCACTCCAGCTTCTGGGTCATGCACGACGCCATCGGCAAGGGCGGGTCGCTCATCGCCATGATCGCCATCGCCTTCGGCGTCTTCCGCTACTTCCCCGAGTTCCTGCAGGCGCTCTTCGGCGTGCTGGACCTCATCGAGCGCGACGGGCCCATCGAACGGTTCCTCAAGGTCGGCCGCCGCCGGCCAGCAGCTTCGGCCCGACCGGGCCCTTAAAGACGAGGCCTCCCGTGGCCAAACCGTGGCGTTGTTCGCGCGCGGCAGCCTCCCCTGGCTGGCCGTCCCCCTCGCGGCGGCCGTCGCCCTGCTGCTCTGGTGGAACCAGTCGGGCGCCCTCTGGGCGGCCTGGGCCGCTGCCGGCGTCATGCTGGTCGAGGTCTTCCTCGCGCAGTTCTTCCGTGACCCCGAGCGCCAGGCCGCGCCCGGCGTAGCCAGCCCCGCCGACGGGCGTGTCGTGCGCATCGACTCCATCGAGGACGCCGACCTCGGCCGCGTGGACCGCCTCTCCATCTTCATGTCGCCCAAGGACGTGCACGTCAACCGCTTCCCCATGGACGGGAAGGTCGTCTCGGTGACGCACATCGACGGCGGGCACATCCCGGCCTTCGACAAGGACTCGCACCTCAACGAACGCGTCGTCACGGTCCTCGACACCGCCGTCGGCCGCGTCAAGGTCATCCAGATCGCCGGCACGGTGGCGCGCCGCATCGTCCCCTACATCGCGGGCGGCGAGCCGGCCGTCAAGGGCGTGCGCTTCGGCCTCATCCGCCTCGGCTCGCGCTGCGACCTCCTCGTCCCGCCGGGGTCCGTGCGCTGGACCGTCGGCCTCAAGCAGCAGGTGTACGCCGGCAAGACCCAGATCGGCGAGCCGACGGCTCCGGACGGGCCGCAGAGAGCGCAGAGCTCGCCGAGGACGCAGGATGCTCCACCGGGCTCTGCGGACTCTGCGCTCTCTGCGGCTCGTTTGGGGGGCGCGGCGCGATGACCGGCCCCCTCGGCAAGGTCGGCGGCGCCGCCGCCCGCGTCGGCGAGGCCGCCGTGGACCGCATCGAGAGCGCCGTCGCCAGGGGCCGCGACACGGTGGAGCGCATGGACGACGCCGCGCGGGTCGCGCAAGAACGCCACCCCAAGGTGGAGAAGCGCGACCAGCCTGCCGGGCGCATCCGCTCCTACTTCCACGCCGCGCTGCGCGACGAGTGGGACGGCCTCGAGCGCATCAACCGCGACCTGCGCCTCGCCGACTTCTTCACCGTCGTCAACGCCCTCATGGGTCTCGGCGCGCTCCTGCTTGCGACCATCGGCGAGGTGCGGCTGGCCATCCAGCTCGTCCTCGTCGGCGTCATCATGGACGGCGTCGACGGCGCCGTGGCCCGCCTGGGCAAGGGCGGCGGCCCCTTGGGCGGCGTGCTCGACACGCTGGCGGACACCATCACGTTCGTCACGACCTCGGCGGTCATCACCTTCTTCCACCTCACGCGGCAGCCGCGCAGCAACCTCGAGTACGCCTTCATCCTGGCCCCGCTGGCGCTCTACGTCGTCTGCGGCATGCTCCGCCTGGCGCGCTTCGAGGCGCTGCGCGACGACGGGCGGAAGCGGTTCTACTTCTCCGGCATCCCGACGCCGGCGGCCGCCATCCTGCTCCTGTCGATGGTGCTCGTCGGCGTGCGCGACTGGCTCGTCCTCCTCGTCGCCGTCTACGTGGCCATCCTCATGGTGTCGCGCATCCGCTTCCCCAAGCTGCGCGGCTGGGGCGCCGTCGCCTCCGTCGCCATCCTTCTCGCCATCCTCGTGACGTTCCAGGACGCCGCGCTGCAGAAGGCCATCACCTGGGGGATGCTGGGCTTCATGCTGCTGTACCTGCTGCTCGGGCCGTTCTACGTCCTGGCCCGCTACGGAGCCCCGCCCGAGGCGGAAGGACCACAGCCCCTGCCCGAGATGTGAGCCGGTGGCGCTGCCCAAGCCCCTGTCGGACCGCGCCAAGAACACCGGCATGCCGCAGATGCGGCGCCGCTCCGGCCTGCGCACCGCGTCGGCCAACCTGCAGGAGGCGTTCCTCGAGCGCATGCGCGCGGTGCGCGACGACCCGCTGATCGTCCTGCCCGAGGTCGTCGGCGACGAGCCCAAGGAACTCGCGAAGCTGCGGCAGGGACTCGAGCAGGCGAAGGCGGGCAAGCTCGGTTTCTTCGCCAAGCGCGACAAGGGCATCCTGGGCGCGGCGTGGGCCTGCCGGGAGCTGGCCTCCAAGGACTCCGCGCCCCGCCTGCTCGACACGCGCATCGACGGCGACCGCCGCTTCTTCTGGCCCGTCGGCCACATCGCCAAGCCCGCCTGCCTCGGCGTGCAGAACTGGGACGACCCGGTGGCGCTCATCACGGCCTACCAGTCCTTCGCCGACGGCGGCCTGCACTTCTTCGCCGGGTCCGACCTGTGGTGCACCGGCCGCGCCGCCGTCCTCCTCCCCGAATGGATCGCTTCCCTAGGCGCGCGCCTGGAGACGGAGCTGGAGGCCGACGGCGGCGACGCGCGCTGCAAGCACCCCGACCGCGCGGCGCTGGCGCACGTCCTGCCGGGCCCGTCGGGCGGCGTCCGCGGCCCGGAGGTGCGGCTCTGCGCGGACTGCCTGCACGGGGAGACGGCCGGCGTGTTGGCCGCCCGTGTGCGCAACGCCGGAGGGCGCCGCCCCTTCACGCTCGAGGTCGTCCTTCCCGACGGCAGCCGGCGCCCCGTCGCCAGCGAGGCGGACGCCTACTACCGCGTCGGCTCCCGCCCCGGCCGCGAGCTCATCGCCGCGGAGGTGGCTGGCTGGCACAAGGGCCAGGCCGGCCGCTTCGCCGTCGGCGACCGGCTCTACGCCTCGCAGGACGAGTTCCTCGACGCGGTCGAGGCCCCGGGCTGGATGCGGCCGGCCCTCGCCGCCATGACGGCTCCCGGCCACACCGGCCCGCCGATGAGCCTGGCGGACCTGCTCGTCCGCCACCGCGCCCGCCTCGCGGACGGCCTGCGCGCGCTCGGCGCCGACCCGGCGCGCGTGGCCGAGCGCGGCGCCAACGCGGACGAGGGCGCCATGCTGCGCATCGCGCACGAACTGTCCGAGCGCGAGGCGAAGACCGCCGACTTGCCGAGCGTGGCGCCGTCCGGGCCCGTCGGTGCGTGGATCGACGGCTTCGTGCGCTCGCGCCGCACCGACGGCGAGGTCGTCACCCTGCAGAAGGTGCGCCGGGAGGCGCCGCGCCTGCAGGGCAAGGCGCACGTCGCCGCCTTCATCGCTGCGGCCGGGGCGGACCCCAGCGTGGGCACCGGCTTCTCGCTGGACACCACGGATGCCGGCCGCTCTCTGGCGCCGCTGGCGAAGCGGGTGCTCGAGGCGGCGGGGCCGGCGTACGTCGAGGCGTTGCGCACGTACTTGACGGAGAGCGGCAGCGGCGAGACGTTGGGCTAGCTGCGGCCCAGGCTGTCGCACAAGACCTAAGTGGACCAAGGCGTCCCGTTCCTTGGTGGTCGGCTTGCGTCCAGCGTTGCCCGTTTCCCTGCTCGTCGCGTCCCTCCTTGCGGCCGTGCCTCCCGTGTCCGCCCAGGACGGTAGCGGGTTCCTGCTCCTTGGCGAGGACGCCGTCGGCGACCCGTCGATGAGCGGGGTCCCGATGATCGACACGTGGATCGACATCAACGGCCTCGCGGTCGCCACCATCGGCACCGACCTGGTCTTCCACCTTGGCCTCGAGGGCGTCACGACGGAGGCCGGCAGCTACTGTTGGATGGTCGCCTTCGAGTTCGACGGCACCGAATACGTCGGGCTCGACTGCTACGAGGGCCTCGCCTACGAGAGCGACAACAGCCTCAGCGGTGCCGTCGCTCCCGACACCAGCCGCGGCGCGAACGTCGCCAGCAGCGTCGTCTTCGACGAGACCGGGGCCCTCATCACCATCCCCATCGCGGCCATCGGCGCCTCCATGGGCGACGTCATCGAGGACATCTACGGGTTGACCTACGCGACGCGCGCCCTGAACACCGTGGACACCGTCCCGGACGCCAAGACGGCCAAGGACGCCGAGGAGAGCTTGGGCACGTACCGCATCGGCGGCCCGGCGGCCGACGACGGCCTTTCCATCCGCGCCGTCCTGGAGAACCTGACGACGCCGTTCTTCCTGCACGAGTTCACCAACGCCACGAGCGACGACTACACCCTGAACTTCACGTTGGCCTGGACCAACGCGACGCTCTCACGCTCGGCGGAGGTCGTCTCCGGCTCGGCCAACGTCACGCTGGCACGCAACGGCGAGGTCGTCCTGTCCCTGTTCCTGACCAACAAGACCGCCCCCGCGCTGGCCAACAACGCGACGTTCGGCAACTCCACGGCCGGCAACGCCACCTTGGGCGGCAACCAGAGCGCCCTCGTCGAGGGGGCGGCCGGCAACTGGACCGTCGCCATCGACTACGAGGGCTTCGTCGGGCACTTCGGGCTCGGCTTCGAGGACTACAAGGCGCCGGCGCCCACCTCGAAGGCCGGCACGGCGTCGAAGGGCGCCGCGCTCGCGCCCAACGCGGTGGGGAACGCGACCGCCGCCGGCGCCGACGCGAAGGGGATTCCCGCGGCGGGCGCGCCGCTGCTGGCCTTGATGCTTGCCGCCATGGTCGCGGTGCTGCGCCGTCGCGACCGCGCTTAGCGGTGAGACGTTGGGCTGAAACCCGCTACGCGAGCTCGCGCACGAAATGGACGCAGATGCCGTTGCCGGCGTGCCGTAGGTCGAAGCAGGAATCGTCGCCAGGGTCCCACGCGTACACGACGTTGGCGCGGCCTTGCGCATCGTGGCGCAGCGCCGAGAACTCGGCCGACTGCGGCGTCGTCGAAGGTCCTTCGAGGACGACGGTGGCGACGACCGGCTGGTCGAGGCGGGCATCGAGACGCGCGGCCGCTGCCTGGAACGGGCCGCTTTGCACCCAAGCGACCGTCGCGGTCCCGTCCGGCCGCCCATCGATCGCGGGCGTGTACACGAACTCGCCTTCGGCCACGAGGGTCGGCGGGGACCACGTGCCTCCGTCGTCCACCGAGTGCGCCTCCAGGAGCTTGCCAGCGTCGTCATGCCAGGCCCAGTAGAGCGTCGTGCCGTTTCCCGCGACGGCGGCCCCGACGAGGACGTCCGCGTCAAGCGGGCCCAAGGCGGGGCGTTCATTCCAGGAGACGCCCCGGTCGCGCGAGACGAGGAACGCGAAGGTCTCGTCCACGGTCGGATCGTTGTCGTACTTGACGAGCGGGATGCGCACGGCGTCGTCGGCCCCGACGAGGAAGTCGAAGCCGATGTGGTTCGCGAGGCGCGGGTCGGACAGGAGGCTGACCACCGCGGGCGAGCTCCAGGTGGCGCCGTCGTCGTCCGAGACCCGCACGACCACGATGCCGGGTCCCTGGCCGATCCCCTTGTAGCTCAGCAGGAGGCGCTCGCCGACGAAGGCGATCCAAGGGCGGTCGACGACGCCGGTGACGGGCGGGGCGACGCCGTGCCGCAGCGTCCAGGTCTTGCCCTGGTCGCGCGTGATGGCGATCGAGGCGCCGGCCGCCCAGTCGTACAGGATGACCCAAGCGCCGCCCGGCGAAGCGTCGACGTCGCAGTCGCCGTCGGGCGTCGGGTTCGGCTGCGGGATGGTCTCGAGCCAGTGCGCGCCCTCGTCGTGCGACACCCACAGCGGCCCCGGGCCCGTGAACATGCCGTGGCTGCACGCCAAGAGAGTGCCGTCGGGGGCGACCGCAAGGAACGTCTCGCCAGTGGCTCCGCCGCCGACGAGGATGGGGGCCGAGAACGCGAACGGCGGGGACGCGATGGCGCCTTCGTCTCGACCGCTGGACGGATCCTTGGCGAGGCAGCCGCCCAGCGCCAGCAGCACCAAGGCTCCGGCGAGACAGCGGCCTGCCGTCACCTGACCACCGTGGGGGGCGGCGGGACCTCGGATTCGGTGAAGCGCCAGCCCGCCGGCGGTTGGTAGTGGTAGAAGAAATGCGTGTAGATGGTGAAGCGCTGCTGGACCGCCGCGCCGGGTCCCGTGCAAGGGGGGGCGCAGCCGGGCGGCGTCGTGCCTTCGATGGCCGCCGAGAAGACGGACTCCCGGTACGCCTCCGTGACCCCAAGCGCGGATTCGTGGCTGGCGTTGCCGGGCACCGTGAGCAGGAGCGGCGAGCCGCCGATGGTCGAGTTGTAGACGGTCTCCAACTCGGACTCCTCACCGTAGGTGTAGTGCGAGACGGAGAAGTAGAACTGGTCGCTGGCGTCGATGGTGGGCGTCCACACCAGTTCGCTCTGCACCCAGTCGGGCACGCCTTGCGGCATGTGGTTGACGTTGAACTTGTCGTCCGTGAGGTTGCCCATGCATTGCCCCGCCGTGTCGCAGAGGGCCAGGGTCGCGAAGTTGGGGACGGCGCACACCGCGATGGAACTCGTGCCGCACTCGATGTAGCCCTCGAAGACGAAGGTCTCCACGTACGGGAACGTCGTCGGGTTCTGCTCCAGGACGACCTTCAGGACGGGCGCGCGTTCCGCCTCGGGGACGGCCTGGGCGGTGAGCACGGCCTGGATGTACCCGGCCTTCGTCGCGGTGAGCGCATAGGCGCCTGGCGGCAACGGCCCGAAGCGGAAGGTCCCGTCCATGGCCGTGGTCGTCGCGGCCGAGGCTTGGCCGGAGATCTGCACCTCGACGCCCTCCATCGGCCGGATGGCCGCATCCACGACGACGCCGTCGATGACGGCCGCCGACGCGTCGGCCCCGTCATCGGCGCCAGGGCCGGGGCCGCCGGAGCACCCAGCCAGGGCGATCATGGCGACGAGAAGGGCCGTGGTCGTCGGCGTCATCCGGTGCCTAGCTTCCGCCGGGGCCTTAAGGTTGAGTCCTGGCGGCGTTACTTCGTGCGCGTCGCGAGGATGGTGTTCGCCAGCGCCGCCAGGCCCGTGTTGGCCTTCGCCGCCGCGAACTCCTTCTGCATCTGCACGGCGCCGCCGAGGTTCTGGCGCTGCTCCTCGTAGAAGACGCCGGTGATCCAGGGGTCCGTCATCGCCGCGTTGAGGGCGGCGAACTTGTCCTTGGCGTCGTGCGTCGTGGCAAGGCTGCGCTGGTTGGCCTTCGCCTGCTCGTAGATGTCGTGGAAGGTGACGCAGGGGCTGATGACCTGCAGGAAGGCGTAGCCGTCGTGCGCGATGGCCGCCTTGATGAGGTCGGTCATCTCCTTGACCTTGCCCGAGTAGGCGCGCGCGACCCAGGTGGCGCCCGAGATGATGGCGAGGGCCAGCGGGTTGAGCGGCTGGTCGGCGGAGCGCAGCTTGTCCGAGAACGGCGTCGACTTCGTCTTGAGGCCGAGCTCCGAGGTCGGCGAGGCCTGGCCCTTGGTGAGGCCGTAGATCTCGTTGTCCATCATGACGTAGACCAGCTTCGGGTTCCGCCGGGCCGTGTGGACGAAGTGGCCGGCGCCGATGGCCATGCCGTCGCCGTCGCCGCCGACGGCGATGACGGTCTTGTCCGGCATGGCGAGCTTGAGGCCCACCGCGACGGGCAGGCTGCGGCCGTGCACGGCGTGGAAGCCGTAGGCGTTCATGAAGTGGGGGAAGCGGCTGCTGCAGCCGATGCCCGAGACGAAGACGAGCTCGTGCGGCGGGATGCCGAGGTCCGCCATGGCCTTCTGCATCGAGGCGAGGACGGCGAAGTCGCCGCAGCCCGGGCACCAGACCGGCGGCAGGGTGCCCTTGTAGTCCTTGGCCACGAGGGGCTGGCCGGCCACGGGGAGCGTGGGGCGGCTGACGGGTGTTGCCGTGTCGGACTCGTTGATGGGAGCCATCAGTGCATGACCTCCTTGCCCTGCTTGGACTTGGGGCTTCCGGTCGGAGAGCGCGCCGCGTGCACGGCGTCGATCTTCTCCTTGATCTCCAGCCAGGTCACGGGCGAGCCCTGCACCTTGTTGAGGCGGTGGAAGTGGCGGGCGACCTGCTTGCGCAGCAGGCCCTCGAGCTGGCCGGTGTAGTTCATCTCGGCCACGATGACCTCGGGGGCCTTCTCGATGAGGTCCATGAAGCCCTGCTGCGGCAGCGGGTTGAGGATCTTCGGCACGAGGTAGCCGACCTTCTTGCCGTCCTCGAGGGCGTGCATGACGGCCTCGCGGACCGGGCCCTTGGTGGAGCCCCAGGTGACCACGAGGACGTCGGGGTTCTCGTCGCCGAAGCGCTCGAGCGCCATGGGGTACTTCCAGGCGTCGTCGATCTTGTGCAGGCGCTTCTTGATCATCGCCTCGTGGTTCGGGCCCGTGTAGTTCGGGTTGCCGTACTCGTTGTGTTCGAGGCCCTCGGCGACGTGCGTGCCGCCGACCATGCCGGGCAGCGCCATGGGGGAGACGCCGTCGGGGCTGAACTTGTAGCGCTTGTAGTCCGCCAGGTCCGCCTCGGTGGCGAGCTTGCGGCGCATGTTGGGGACGTCCTTGACGTTCGGGATGTGGATGTTCTCCGTGCGGTTCGACAGGCTGTGGTCGGTGGCGAGGAGGACCGGCACCTGGTACTTCTCGGCCAGGTTGAAGGCCCACAGCGTCTGGAAGAACGAGTCGCGCACGCCGGACGGCGCTAGGACGATGCGCGAGGCCTCGCCGTGCGAGCCGTACACCATCTCGTTGAGGTCCGACTGCTCGGGCTTCGTCGGCAGGCCCGTGCTGGGGCCGCCGCGCATGCAGTTGACGATGACGACCGGCAGCTCCGCCGTCGAGGCGAGGCCGAGCAGCTCCTGCATGAGCGAGAAGCCGGGGCCCGACGTCGCCGTCATGG
>JAXDQQ010000011.1:0-5057 GCA_034667805.1 Thermoplasmata archaeon
GAGTTGGTGATGACCATCTCGCAGCCGAACTTCTCGCGCATCTGCCGCGCGGTGAGGATCTGCAGGTTCGGGTTGATGACCGGCATCAAGGTCGGCGTGGTGACCGGCCCGTGCGGCGTGGTGAACCGGCCCAGGCGCCCGGCGGCGGCCCGGTCCATGATCTCGAAGGTCATCGGATGGCGCGGCCGACGGGGGCGTCGCTCATAGGTGCGACGGGTGGCCGTCGGCTGTCCGCGGGGTCACCGAAGCCATGGAATCCTCGGGCGCCCCCAGAGGGCGGGACGCGTTTCCCCCCAGGGGCATTTCCATTCGACAGGTCGGATACAAGCAACAAACCCCATCCTCGCCGGGACTTGCCGTCGTCAAGGTCCGCTGGACCTCGCGTGATGACATGATGACTCCCCGTTCCTTGACCGTTGCTGGCCTCGTGGCGCTCCTGTGCCTCGTGGCCACCCCGAACGCCATCGCAGAACCGTCTGCCGATGCCGCCGCCGTCCAGGTGCTCGACTGCCGCACCTACGCCTGGGACTCCGACGGCGACGGCCACGCCGAGAACTGGCAGACCTGCTCGACGCCGCAGTGCGGCTGCATGTGCCCCGTCGTCGGCGGCGTCATCCAGCTCGAGGCCGCCGGCTCCGAGCAGAACGTCGCCGCCTTCGGCTCCTGCCAGAGCGGCTACGGCACCTCGAGCGAGTCCTCCGACGGCTCCGTCGGCGTCCGCGTGACGCCCCGCCTGTACGGCGGTGGGGTCATCGCCCCGGTCGAAGGGTCGGGCCTCGACGTGACGCCGCTGCCGGAGCTCCCGGTCGGCGTGTCGACGGCCGTGCAGGTCCTCGACTGCCGCAACTACTCCTGGGACTACGACCACGACGGCCAAGCGGAGAACTGGCAGACCTGCTCGACGCCGCAGTGCGGCTGCATGTGCCCCGTCGTCGGCGGCATCGTCCAGCTCGAGGCCCTTGGGCAGGAGCATAACGTCCTGGGCTTCGCCTCCTGCCAGAGCGGGTACGGCACGTCCACCGAGGCCGAGTCGGACGGCTCCGTCGGTGTCCGCGTCACGCCCGTGGCGGGCGGCGGCGGGCTCGACGGCATCCTCGCCTGATGGGCGGGGCCCTCCTCTCCACCACCTCTTCCCATACCCTTTTCTCGCGGACCAACTGAAGCGGCTCCCAGAGATGGCCATCCCGGTCCTCCGGCAGGTCCTGCCCCCGGTGCCCCAGAACAAGGGTGCCGTCCCGCAGCGCACCTGGACCCCCGCCCAGCTCGACGCCGAGGCCGAGCGCCTGGAGTCGCGCATACGGCAGCCCGAGCGCTGGGGCCGCGCGATGTGCCGCCTCATCGCGCCCTTGACCCTGGAGATCAACACCCTCAAACGCGAGCAGGGCACCATCCTCCTCGCCCACTCCTACCAGACGCCGGACATCGTCTACGGCGTGGCCGACGAGGTCGGCGACTCGTACGGCCTGTCGAAGAAGGCCATGCAGGCCAAGCAGTCCACCATCGTGTTCTCCTCGGTGCGCTTCATGGCGGAGACCGCCAAGGTCCTCAACCCCGCCAAACGCGTCCTGGTCCCCGAGCCCACGGCGGGATGCAGCCTCGCCGACGGAATCACCGCCGCCGACGTCCGTGCGCTCAAGGCTGCCCACCCCGGCGTTCCCGTCATGGGCTACGTCAACACGTCCGCCGCCGTCAAGGCCGAGATCGATGTCTGCTGCACCAGCGCCAACTACCTGCAGATCGCGCGCAACCTGCCCGGCAAGGAACTCATCTTCGTCCCCGACCAGTACATGGGCGCGCATTTGCAGAAGGAACTTTCCGGCCAGAAGGTCGTGCACGTCTGGAAGGGCGCGTGCGAGGTGCACGAGCAGTTCTCGGCGGCCTCAGCCAAGGCGTGGAAGGACCAATTGAGGTCGGAAGGCAAGCGGCTCGTCGTCCTCGCGCACCCCGAATGCGACCCGTCGGTGCTGATGGAGGCCGACTTCGTGGGCTCGACGGAGCGCATGATGGAGTACGCGCGCAAGCTCGAGGCCGACGGCACCGTCGAGGTCATGCCCATCACGGAGTGCGGCACGGCCGACCGGCTGCGCGCCGAGAACCCCGGCCTGCGCATCCACGGCGCCTGCGTGATGTGCCCGCACATGAAGAAGACCACGCTGGCCAGCATCCTCGCCTGCCTGCAGGCGCCGCGGCCGGACCAGGTCGTCGAGATCCCCGCCGAGCACATCAAGGGCGCGCGCCGCAGCCTGGACGAGATGTTCCGGCTGACGGAAGGCGTGGCCAAACCGGCCGGCTGACGACCCCGACGAACCACCGATGGCACCGATTCTCACCGATTCGAAATCGGTGCGCATCGGTGAAATCGGTGGTTGGGCGCGTCAGTAGGCGCGCGTCGCGACGCGGCCGCCGGGCTCGAGCCGGCCCGTGCGCGGCTTGCCGAAGACGACGATGTCGCCGCCGGCCACGACGTCCCCGACCTGGCAGGCGCCCAAGAGCAGCACGTCGCCCGCGGCGCGGATCGGGCCGGTGACGCTGGCGTTCTGCAGCACGACGCGGCCGCCTGCGTCGATGCCGCCGGCGACGTGGCAGCCGGCGCCGACGACGAGGTCGCGGCCTGTCGAGACGCCGCCTTGCACGTTGACCTGGCGCGTCAGCGTGACGGAGCCCGCGTGCTGGACGGATCCGACGGTCGCGCCGCGGCCGACCAGGAGCGAGATGGCCGCGTCGTCGACGTGCACGGCCGGCAGGCGGGCGCCGGGCGGGACCCAGTGGCCCGTCGGTGTGCGGCGCGGCGCTTGGCGGTCGTCGAACCAGGCCTTCAACGGGTCCCCATGTGGGCGACGCGTGATGAAGGCGACTACGACCACCGAACGGGGATTCGACGAATGGAACGAATCAGGCCACAGCCGCATTCGTAGGATTCGCGCAATCCCTGTTTCGTGGGCCGCGATTAGTCGCGGCGGCGGACGAGGGCCGCGAGGGCGACGAGGCCGAGCGCGACGAAGGCGCCGACCGGGGCGGGCGACTTCTGGTCGCCGTCGCCTTGGACGTGCCCGGCGCCGGGGCCGGCCACGAAGGCGTAGGTGACCGTGGTGCCCTTCTCGTCGCAGACCGGGAACGCCAAGGCGGACTTCTTGCAGTTGTCCTCGCCGAACTCGCCGGCGCGGCCGTCGAGCAGGAGGTAGTGGCCGAAGCCGGTGAACGTCGCGGTGGCGTTCGACCATTCGCCGTCGGGTGCCTTGAACGTCGCCTTGTAGGTCTTGCTCACGGGCTTGCCGGCGTCGTTCTCGTAGACGACGGCGGGGACGCCGGAGAAGACGCCGGAGGTCGAGGCGGCCTTCTCGATCATGACCATGCTGCGGGCGTTGGAGGCCTGCGTGATGGTGATGTTGAACGACGCCTCGGTGCCGTTGACGGTGAGGGGGAACTTGGCGTCGGCGACGATGGTGTAGTTGACGTGGTAGGCGACGGTGAGCACCGCCGTGGCCGGGCCGGTGGCGTCACCCAACGCGGCCTGGAACTGCACGGTGTGGTCGACGACGCCGGGCGCGTCCTTGGTGACGGCGAGGCCGATGTCGAAGTGGTGGACGAGGAAGCCGGTCGGCGTGCCCATGGTGCACGCGGCCGGGGACCCGGTGTCGGCCAGGTCGAACGTGGCCTCGGCGACGGTGAGCCAGGCGGGCGGGCCGACGGCCACGACCGAGAGCACGGCGGCGCCCATGTTGGAGGCCATCGTCTCCAGGATGCTGGCGCAGCCGACGGTCACGTCGACGGGCAGCGTCGCGGCGCCCGCGTACGGGATGGGCGCGGCGAGCGGCGTGATGGCGAGCGTGACGCCTTGCGGCGGGTCCTGCGCCTGCGTGGCCGGGACGGCCAGGACGGTCAGGAGGAGGACGGCGACGGCGCCGGCGGTCTTCATCGGAGATTCCAGGGAGGCCGACTCTATTTCAGCCTTATGTCCCGGTCTCGAAACCTCGGATAGAACTAGCGCTCGATGCAGGGGCAAACGCAGAACGCGCAGAGTCCGCAGAGAAACCCGCCTCGGCGGTCTCTGCGCTCTCTGCGGCAGCCCCTACGCGCCGATCTCGACCGGGCTCACGATGCGGCGCAGCAGCGCGATCGCTGACAGCGACGCCAAGTAACTGGTGGCGGGGTTGGTCGGCGACGGGAGGTTCTCCACTTCGATGCGGGCGCGGCCGAAGGATCCCTCGATGATGACCTTGTGCGAGTTGCGCGTGGCCAGGGGATCGATGGCGACCTGCACGTGCGTCTGGTCGAAGCCGAGGCCGGCGAGGCTCAGCGTGGCGGCGACGTTGACGTTCTTGGGGAACTGCTCGACGGCCTCGCGCGCCGGGCCGGAGAACAGCATCGTCCAGCGGTCCGTGCCCTTCTGGATGCCCGCGGGCGGCTTCGTCGTGACGAGGGTGACGGACTTGAGGTCGCCTTCCGCGGCGGCCTTGACGCCGTCGACGCCCATGACGGCGCCGGACGGGAGGTAGATCTTGCCGCCGTGCTTCTTGGCCAGCGCGATGAGCTCCTCGCGCAGCTTGTCGTCGGCCAAGGCGCCGATGGTGAGCAGCATCGTCTTCTTTCCCTTGGCCAAGGCGTCGCGCACGACGGTCTGCACGACGCCCTTGTTGGCGCACTCGATGACCAGGTCGACGCCCTCGACGAGCGCGGCGGCGGATGCGGCGACCTTCGTGCGCGGCAGCTTGCGCAGCTGCTTGGTGGCATCCGGGTCGATGTCGTAGAGCAGCACGGCGTCGACGCCGTCCATGGCGCTCGCCGCGCGCGCGACCTCGGAGCCGATGGCGCCCGTCCCGACGATGCCGACCTTCATCGGGCCGCGCGACGCGGGGGTCGGGCTTAAGCGCGGCGGCGGGAGAAGAGCGCCACGCCGACCAGGCCCACGAGCAGCATGGGTCCGCCGGGCCCCGGGGTGGCCTTGTCGAGGAGTCCTTCCTTGTTCGCCAGCAGGTGGACCTCGATGGGCTCGCCTTTCTTATCGGGCTGGTCCGCCGAAGCGACCAGGATCTGGATGGTGTAGCTGCCTTTGCCGG
>JAXDQQ010000012.1:0-3770 GCA_034667805.1 Thermoplasmata archaeon
GTGGCTGAGGAAGAACGCCGATTGGATGTTGCGGCACAGCACGTCCATCCGACCGGCCTTGGCGCTGAGCTCGTTCAGGTTCCAATCGCCGTCGCTGCGGCCCGTGTGGCTGACGGTGGCGAAGCGACGCATGGCCGGCGGAGCCCAGCAGCGCTCATGAGGCCGCCGATGCCGCGGGAGACGCCGGCTTCACGCGGGACGCGCGGAGGCCGCGGAAGATGGTTCCGCGCGTTTCCGCGTTCTCCGCGTGAGGTGGTCGCGGCTCACCAGCGCAACAGCGCGCCGACTCCGCCGACCCCTTCGAGGAACGGCTCCGGCGCCTCGACGAACTCGGCCCAACCGGACGAGCGCACCGTGAACTCGACGGCCTCGTTGACGAGGTCGACGTCGGCCCCGTCGTTTCCGCAGTGGGCGCAACGGTCGGAACGCGGGAAGACCTCCTGGTGCTCCTCGCACTTCGAGCCGGGCACCGCCGCGCCTTGCAGCACGACGAGGCGCTCGACACGCCCGGCGGCGGCCTGCCGGCACGTCTCGAGGGCGCCCGTGGTGGCCAGCTCGCCGGTGGAGAGCTCGCGGCGCAGGGCATCGACCCAGCGGGCGGATTCCTTCGCCTCCTCGTCGCGCATCAGAGCCGTGAAGCGTCGCACGAGCTCGTCGTCGACCGGCCCGTCGGTGAAATCGACGTCCTCGACGGTGGCCACCGCCTCGGCAAGCGCCTTGGGGAGCCGGCCGACGAACTCCTTCTTGGCGGTCCCCGGCCCCGCGACGGCGATGCGGCGCAGCCCTTCCTCCTTGACGACGGCGGAGAGGCGTTCGACGACCTGGTCGTAGAACTGGTTGACCTGGCCTTGCCGGTGGCGCTGGTAGCGCATCTGGCTCATGCCGCCGCGCCGGTGGCGCCCGATGAGGCTCGTCCCGGCCTCCTCCTTCAGTTCGCCCTTGCCGCCCCAGACCTCGAGGATCGCCGCCTGCTCGGAGTCCAAGAGGACGAGGGCGAACGGTTCGTGGTCGTCGGCGAAGCCCGCCAGCGGACTGACGTAGGGGCTGGAGTCCAGCACCAGGCGGGTTGGGATGGGCTCGTGCAGGCCATGCGACTCGACCCATCCCTCCGGGCCGGCGAAGACCACGACGCCGCGCGTCCCGTCCTTCGCCTTCTCGGCCTTGTAGGCGGCCTCGACCGTCGTCCATAGCCCGTCCACGTCGACGCCGTCGGGGGCGGAGGCGGCCAACTCGTTGCGCCGCTTCTCCAGGGAATCGAGGTGCCGCTCCTGCGAGAGGTCGGCGTACAGCGTGAGGTAGGTGGGGCGGCTCTCGGGGTCGTAGCGCTCGCACAGCGGGCGCAGGTCAAACGTCGGCGGCAACGCCACGAGAACGCCTTCGGGGATGAATACCGCCCGGTCCAGGCCGGCCCGCTGGTGCACCCCGTCCTTCGTCAGCGTTCGTCGGCGGGATCGGCGGCGTCGGCCAGGTCCGTGCGGCGGGCGTCGTCCTCGCCGTCTTCGTTCCAGCTGCGGCGGCGGGCCATCGCGACCAAGGAGACCAGAGAGACTGCGACGATGCCGACGATGACGATGGCCGTCGCGTCCATCCCTTAGCCCTTCTCTTGGAACTTTAGCTGCCGCATGAGGTTGCGCTGCATCTTGCGGTTCGAGCCGAGGCCCTTCATCATGCCCTTCGTGGCCTCGTAGTACTTCAGCAGCTCGCGCACTTCGTTGGCGCTGCGCCCGGCGCCGCGGGCGATGCGGTTGATGCGCGGCGACTTGAGGATCGCGGGGTCCTCGCGCTCCTCTTCCGTCATGGAGTCCATGATGACGCGGAAGTGCTTCAGCTTGGCCTGCGTGCCCTCCATGTCGCGGCCCTGCAAGGCTTGCCCCATCTGGCCGGGCAGCATCTGCGCGACCTTGCCGAGTGGGCCCATCTTGGTGACCATGTCCATCTGCTGCTTCATGTCGTCGAGGGTGAAGCGGCCGGAGAGCATCTTGCGCGCCATCTTCTCGGCGTCCTTGCCCCCGGCGGCATCCTGGGCTTTCTCCAGCAGGGCCTCGAGGTCCCCCATGCCCAGGAGGCGGCCGATGAAGCGCTTCGGGTCGAGGGGCTCCAGCTCCTCGATGTGCTCGCCGGTGCCGATGAAGACGACCGGAGCATTGGTGGCCGCGACGGCCGAGAGCGCGCCGCCGCCTTTGGCCGTGCCGTCGAGCTTCGTGATGATGACGCCGGTGACCTGCACGGCGTCGTGGAACGCTTTGGCCTGCGACTCCGCCTGCTGGCCGACCGCGGCATCCATGACGAGGAACTTCTCGTCCGGCTTGGCGGCCTTGAAGATGCGCTTCATCTCCTCGATGAGCGAGTCCTCCAGCTTGTCGCGCCCGGCGGTGTCGACGATGAGGATGTCGTGCTTTTTCTTGAGCTCGGCGATGCCGCGCGTCACGATGCCGGCGGCGTCCTTCTCGCCGGGCTCGCCGTAGAAGCCGCAGATGACCTTCTCGGACAGCTGCTTGAGCTGGTCGTGGGCGGCGGGGCGGTGGACGTCGGCGGCGATGAGGCCGACGCGCATCCCCTTCTTCTTGAAGTGGAACGCCAGCTTGCCCGTGGTCGTCGTCTTGCCCTGGCCGTACAGCCCGACCATCATGATGGTCTGCGGGCGCAGCGGGATCTGCCGGGGCGTCCCGAGGAGCTTGACGAGCTCGTCGTGCACGATCTTGATGACGTGCTCGCGGTTCGACATGCCCGCCGGCGGCTTCTCTTCGAGGGCCCGTTTCTCGATGACCTTGCTCAGGGCGAGGACCTGGCGGACGTTCATGTCGGCCTGGATGAGGGCGCGCTGGATGTCGCGCGTGACCTCCTTGATCAAGGTCGCGTCGATGTGGCCGGCGTTGGCGAGCTTCTTGAGGGTGGACCTCAGGGAGTCGCCGAGGCCTTCCAGGACCATGCGTTTGCCACGGCCGACCCCGATTTAAGGGGGAAGGACCGAGCGCTCATGCCAGGATGAGGTCCAGCGCCACGCCACGGGCCGCCGGCTCCTTCCGCACGCCGGCGACGGCCTTGCGCGTCCGCCGCGTCAGCGCATGGGCGCGGCGCCAGCCGACGCCTTCGGCGCGCAGCTGGAAGTAGAGGCGGCTGACGCGCGTGCGGCGTCCGAGGAGGCGCCAGCGCGCCATGCGCACGGCGTCGTCCAGCGCCCGTTCGACCAGGCGGCGCTCGCTCGTCAACGCCGCCGCCCCGGACAGGACCCATGGGTCGCGTTGCGGCCGAATGATGCCGAGGGCATCATTCGGCCAGGATCCGCTGCAGCACGATGCGCAGCCCGGCCGCCGTCGGTCCCTTGGCGAAGTAGTCGGAGCCGCCCGTCCACGCCTTCGAGGCGATGTCGAGGTGCGCGAACTTCGTGTCCTTGGCGAAGTGCTTGAGGAAGCTGCCGCCGATCGAGGTCCCGGCGCGGATGGTGAGGCTGATGTTCTGCAGGTCCGCGTACGCGCCCTTGTTGGCCTCGTCGAACTCCTCGCCCTGCGGCAGCTGCCAGGCCTTGTCGCCGGCGTCCATCGCGTCGGCGACGAGGCGCTTGGCGAAGGCGTCGTCGTTGCCCATGACGGCGACGTAGGTGGGGCCGACGGCGTAGTCGGCGGCGCCGGTGAGGGTGGCCATGTCGATCATCCAGGTCGGCTTGAACGTCCGGCCGTGCGCCAGGGCATCGGCGAGGATGAGGCGCCCCTCGGCGTCGGTGTTGAGGACTTCGATGGTCGTCCCGTCCTTCGCCACGACGATGTCGCCGG
>JAXDQQ010000013.1:0-2896 GCA_034667805.1 Thermoplasmata archaeon
GCCCCGACGGCGACGTCAAGCGGACCAACGGCCGCCCGGTCGGCCACCTCATCGGCTTCGTCAACCTCGTGAGCTACCTGCGCGAGCGCGGCGCGGCGCCGATCGTCGTCTGGGACGGCGCCACGCACCCTCTCAAGCGCTCCACGGTCGAGGGACGCATCACCGCGCGCGTCGAGGCCGCGCTCAACGCCGAGGATGCGCTTGTCGTCGGCGACCAGGAGTCCTACCTCAAACATCTGCGCGCCTCCACGTACCTCGATGCCGGCATGGTGCGGGACGCGAAGCACCTCCTGCAGGCGCTCGGCGTCCCCGTGGTGGACGCTCCGCACGATGGCGAGCGGTACGCCGCGGCGCTCTGCCTCGCCGGCCACGCGGACGCGGTGGCCACCGAAGACTACGACGCGTTGGTCGCCGGCGCCCCGTTCGTCGTGCGCAAGGCGGGTGGACCGGACTGTTCCCTGCATGACCTGGGCGACTTGGCGCGGCATGGGCTGAGCCGCGAGCAGCTTCGCCACGTCGCGATCCTGTGTGGCACGGATTTCCATCCCGGCGTCAAGGGGTTCGGCGCGAAGACCGCCGTGCGGATGCTGGCGGAGCACCCCGACGTGCGGCGACTCATCGCGGAGGTCGAGCAGGGGATCGGCAAGACCCGTTACCACAGGCTGCTGTCGGAATCCGGCCTCGCGTTGGCCGACTTCGACAAGGTGGACTCGTTCCTGGCGGACCTTCCCTTGCCACCGGCACCCCCTGCGCAGGGCGACGACGTGGCCATGGCGCGCAAGCTGGAGCGCGAATGGGACCTGCCGCCGCGGCGGGTCACGGCGTGCTTCACCTAGCGTCCTAGCGTCCGGGCGGGCACCCGGGGCGGGAGCCAGCGTAGTCAATTCGCCGACCCGCCCCCAATAATGAACCCCTGCGTTTCGTGTGGAACCGCCCTTGGGATATCCTGGCCGGTTTTGCAGGAATCCTTGCACCGGAAATAAGGGGGTCGTCCGAGGGCCGGCGGCGGCCGGCTAAGCGCTCACCCTTCGGCCTGGATGGCCAGGAGGGCCTGCTCGCGCAGGCGCTCGATGTCGTCGTTGATCTTCAGGAGCAGGCCAGAGTCCTCGGCGCGCCCGGCGTGCTCAAGGGCGGCCTGCCAGCAGTTCTCGCCCTCGCAGAAGTTGTGGTAGCGAGCCTCGTAGACGGGGTCCTCGATGGCGAGGCGGTAGCTCTGCTTGGCGCGCGAGCTCCAGTCGATGGCGTGGTCGCGCTCGCCAAGGCCACCAGGCCGGCCGGTCAGGGGGTCGTCGATGCGGAACACGTCACTCCTCCTCCGAGGCGCGCTCGAGGTTGCCCAGTTCCGTGGTCTTCGTGGCCCTCGGCCGCGCGTTTGGCGCGACCTGGGGACTGCCGCCACGGTGGGCCGGGTCGGCGAAGGACTGGGATTCGGCGAAGCCCGGGCGCTTGCCGCTGGGCGTGGGGGACACTGCCTCCGTGCCGCGCGAGATGTCACCGGGAGCGAAGTCGCCCAGGTCGCCGGCCGAGGGGGTCTGCTTGACGACGCGCAGGTACACCGGGGCGATGGCCTTCTCGCGGTCGATCACCTCGGTCAGGGCGACGGGTTGGCCGTCGGCCCCCGCGGCCTCACGCAGGCGAAGGATGACCAGGCCCTCTCCGGCCTGCTGGCCGCCCGCCTGCAGGATCTTGGCGACCTGGGGACGGGGGTCGCCTTGGAGGGTCACGCGCGCGTCGTCCAGGTACACGGGAGCGAGGTTGCCGGCCATCTTGCCAACAGCCGTCGGCGCCCTGTATAACCCCGTCCTCGCATTCCTGTGGATGTCATGGGCAAAAATGAGCAGGACTGGGGAGTCCGTCCACGTCCTCCACGGCCCCCTTTTCGCCCGTTTATCTTGGCCGGAGCACAGACCCCACAGGATGGCAACAGACGAGACCGCCAGCGCGCCCCCCCTGGGCCAGCGCCCCAACGAGCCCGTCCCCGGCAAGGACTCCCTGGCGAACCCGCAGGGGTATTCGGAAGACGGAAAGGGGACGTGCCCGGACTGCGGGTTGCCCTTCGGCGAGCATCCGGAATTCCACTCGCATGGCGGCCCACGAGGCGGGGATTCCTTGGACGGCGCAGCACTCCCCGGCAAGGAACTCGATCCCGAGCTCGGTGGCGACCCCGCCGAAGCCTGACCTGACCGGCGTTCTCTTTCCCGTCCCCGTCTTGCCTTCTTGCCGGTTGCCTTGTGCGTCTAGCGCGCCTTGACGCGCCTGCGGCGACCGTTGGCTGTCTTTGAGGCGCCCGTGGGCGCGGACTCGTTGTCCTCGTATGGCGTCGGCCGCTTGCCCCGCCGGCGCTGGCCATGGTGGCGTCGCCGGGCCTCGGCGGCCATCTCCTCGTAGCGCGCCTGCAGGCGGTGCAGCTCCTCCTCGGGCATCTCCTCGAGGTCCAAGAGTTCGCGCCGGGCGCCCTTCGTGCTCTCGATGAGCTCGTCGAGCTTGATGTGGATCGCCTCGGAGTCGCGCGTCTGCGAGTTCTGGATGAGGAAGACCATGAGGAACGTCACGATCGTGGTGCCCGTGTTGATGACGAGTTGCCAGGTGTCGCTGAAGCCGAACATCGGGCCGGTGATGGCCCAAGCCAGGATGATCAGGAGCGCCGCGGCGAAGGCCACGGCGTGTCCGGCGCGCCGGGACACGGCTTTGGCGAACCGGCTGAACAGGCCGCGCTGGCGGGACGACAACTCATCCATTGCAGGTCGTGGATATCCTCTCCGGGCCGCCCATTTGATGCTCGGCGTCGGGGCTGGCCCCGAGGGAAACGCAGAACCATCCTCCGGTCCGTTGAGCGAACTGGTTCTGGTTTTCTGGATATGTTCGATTGAAGTGACAGGTCTGTGCCGATTGATTT
>JAXDQQ010000014.1:0-5811 GCA_034667805.1 Thermoplasmata archaeon
CAGGGAGCCCAGCAGGTTCTCCTCGCCGAAGCCGTACGAGCATTCCACGGCGCGGAAGCCCAGCGTCGCGGCTCCGGAGGCGGCGGGCGACGCCTCGGGCGGGCTGGGCTCGAAGCCGGCGGGAAGGTGCGGCTGCAAGGCGGCGGCCGTGACCGGCACGGACCAGGTGACGGCTTCGCAGGACGACTGGCGCCAGTCGAGCGTCCGCGGCACGGCGGCGGTTGGCGCGGCGGCCGCTTGCGCGGGCGACGCGGCAGGCTGGATGCAGCCGGCCGCCAACAGCAGCGCCAAGGCGAGGGCAACCAGCGACGAGCCGACCGAAGCCGCCGACCGCGTCGTCGAGCGCATGTCGCCATCGCTCTCCTCCACGTCTTGATGGTTGTGGAGGGAATCCCGAAGCACGGCCGCCGAGGACACGCCCCTCGTCCTCCTAACCCAATTGCCGGCGTGGCCCATCCAGCGACCGCGGCCGGCCCGCGGTCTTGGTCGCGCCGGCCGCGACGGCCTCGTGCGCGTCGAGGATGCCGGCGAAGCGCCGCATGGCGTGCAGCTCGGCCTTGCGCAGGTGCTCCTCGAACGTCGAGCGGCCGAGGCCGACCTGCGCGGCCAGCTCGCGCGCCTCGACGCGCCGCGGGACCTCGTAGTAGCCGGCGCGCACGGCGAGCTGCAGGGCCTCGAGCTGCCGGCGCGTGAGCCCGGCGGCGAGGTCGGCCACGGGCACCGTGGCGCCGACCGATTCGGCGGGCACGTCGGCGGCGGCCTGCAGCACCGTGGTGCCGAACCGGGCGAGGCGGCGCACGAGGGCGCGCAGGCGGGCCTCGCTCGGCGCGAGGATGGCGTAGGTCTCCCAGCCGTCGCGGTACACGGCGGGCCACAGGATGGTGCAGCCCGCCGACAGGATCGTGGGGATGACGCCGACGGGCGGGTTGCGCGTGCGCACGAGCGCGGACGTCGCCGTGCGGCCCATGACGTCGAAGGGCTGGAGGTTGTCCGACTCGATGTGGCGCACGACGCGCTCGACCTCGGCGGGGTCGCCTTGCACGAGGATGAGGTCGCATTCCTCGTCGGCGGAGACCTGCATGGCCACGGTGCCGGGGCGAAGGCTCGTCATCAGGCATCCCGTGTGCTGGACCCGCAGGTCGGCCTTGACCACCATTGGCCGTCATAGGCCGGTGTGGGCTTCTTGAGCGCTGTGTCGGCCGGACCTTGAGGATACTCGACAGGTCGGTGGCGTCGCTTCGTAGAAGTGATTCAATCCGTCCGCGTCGGTTTCATCCGCTTCCGGTTCAGCAGCGGACGCAGGTACCAGGCCCCGAAGCCGAGGACGTACAGGGCGCCGCCGATCCAGGCGCCGATGTCGGCCAGGAACTCGCCCGGCTCGAGCCACGCGCCGCCCTGCTGCTCGATGAGTTCTCCCAGTTCATGCAGGCCATAGCGCAGGACCCAGCCGGCGAAGAGGACGAGGAGGGCGCCGGTGGCGGCGAAGAACCTCTCGACGCTCAGGCGCACGACGCCGGAGAAGAGCAAGGCGCCAAGGACGACCGCCAAGCCGAGGCCGGCCGCCAAGGCGCCGACCATGGCCAGACCGCTGGGGGCGTCGGGGTCCGCGGCGAGGAAGAGCACGGTCTCGAAGCCTTCGCGGACGACGGCGACGAAGGGGACGAAGAAGAGCGAGCCGAGGGCGCCGGTCTCCATGTCGGCCTTGATCTTGTGGTGCATCCCCCCGATGAGGGTCTGCGTGTGGCCGTACATCCAGACGATCATGTACGTCAGGACGGCGACGGCGACGAGCGAGGCGAGGGCTTCGGCGGCGGTCTTGTAGTGTGCCCGCAGGTCGGTGGCGAGGGAGAGCAAGAGCGCGCCGACGACGACGGCGAGAAGGACCCCGAGGAGGGTGCCGACGAGGATGCGGGTGCGGCCCTTGGGCACCGCCAGCTTGCGCGCGACCCCGAAGAGGATGCCGACCACGAGGAAGGCCTCGAACGATTCGCGGAAGACGACCAGGGCCGCGGACAGGAACGTCATTTCGGGGCCTCGAAATTCGCAGGCGGGACCCCTACATGAATGTTAGGGAGGTCGAAACCTCAGTGGGGATGGATCTGTTCCTTCACTTTCCGCGAGGTGTCGAACTTGTGCCCGAGGCGCTCGTTGAGGAAGCCTTCGCACCAGCGCTCCAGCTCCTCCGGCAGCGTGTGCTCCATGTCGCAGGCGGCCTCGTGCGCCTCCCGGTGGTCCATGCCGCAGACCTCCTGCAGGAACGCCTGCATGATGCGGTGCTTCTCCAGCGTGCGCTTGCCGACGGCGCGCCCCGAGGCGGTCAGCACGACGCCCTTGTACGGCTCGTAGGTGACATGCCCAGCCTTCTCCAGCTTCTGGATCATGTCGGTGACCGACGGCGGCGCGACCTTCAAGTGCCTGGCGATCTCGCCGGTGCGCGCCGGCTCGCCCGCCTCCTCGAGACGGTAGATGGTCTCCAGGTACTCCTGCATCTGCTCGGAGACCGTGTGGTGGGCCAACGGCCGCAACAGGGCTTCGGCGTACCTAATCCTGACGGAGCGACGCAAACCCCGACGGGTTTACGGCTGCAAGACGGAATCCGCTCGCTCGACGGCGTTCAGTCGGTCGACTTCCGCACGTAGCGCTCCAGCGTCCGCACCTCGGGTCCCAGGTTGGGGTGCACGCCGGTCGCCTGGCCGGCCGGCGTGAAGCCCGCCTTCACGAGCACGTGGATGGAAGCCGCATGCTCGGCATCGACGAGGGCCTCGACGGTGTCCCCGAGGCCGTGGTCAAGGGCGAGCGTCGTCATCGTCCGCAGCATCTCGCTGGCCAAGCCATGGCCCCACAACGGGCGGGCCACCAGGTAGCCGGTGCGCATCCGGCTCGGGCCGACGCGCGTGAGTCCCGTGGCCCCGACGAGCCGGTCGCCCTGCCAGGCGAGGTAGGCGTTGTCGGCGCCCGTGGACCATCCGCGGTCCGCCTCGTCGAGGAACCGGTGAGCGTCGGCCACCGAGGCGTGCGTCCGCCAGGTCAGGTGTCGCGTGACCTCCGGGTCGCTCCCGTACGCGGCGAAGATGGCCGGCGCGTCCCGGCGGCGCGGTCGCTCCAGCACCAGGCGCTCGGTCCTGACCGCGGTGGGTAGGCCCATCGGATGGTCGCTCCAGGGACGACCAAAGGGAAAAGCCTCCGCCATGGAACCGATCCCACGTGCAGCCAACGAGGGCCCTGCGCGCGCGGCGCCCCTCTTCTCCGCGAGGGCCGCGCTAAGGTGTCGCCGGGAACGCGATGTCGGGCATCACGGCCCGCTTGATGGCGTCGCGCTGCATCTGCGTCGTCTCGCCAACGAACCACAAAGCGCGCACGTCGCGCGCGAAGCGCTCGGTCCCGCCCTCGCGCATGAAGCCGGTGCCGCCCTGGATGCGGATGGCCTGGCGCGTCATCGGCACCGCCATCTCGTTGGCGAAGGCCTTCGCCCGCGCCGCCCACAATTGAGCAGACTCCCCGTCGTCCCCGGCGCCTTCAAGGCGCGCCGCAGCGGCCAAGGTCAGCGCCAGGCTGGCCTCGACGTTGACGTCGATGAGGGTGACGCCGTCCGAGACGGCCTGGTAGGTGCCGATGGGCGAGCCGAACTGGATGCGCGACGCGGCGAAGGCCGCCGCGGCGTCGAAGGCGCCGGCGACGCAGCCGGTGATGGCGGCCGCGGCGCCCACCTGCAGCCAGGCGCGCGACGCCTTGAGCAGCTCGAGGCCCTTGCCGACCTCGCCGAGGACATGCGAGGCCGGCACCGCCACTCCGGAGAGGTAGACGGTGCGGATGCCGGCGCCGCGCAGCCCCATCAGGGGCTCGTTGCGGCCGAGCGAGACGCCGGCCGCCGAAGCCGGGACATAAAGCAGCGTCGGGCCGGACGGTTGCCCTTTCGCGGCCTGGACGTTGGCGAGCACCACGAAGTGCTTGGCGTCGGAGGCCGCGATGCCCCACACCTTCTGCCCCGTGACCTTGAACCCCTTGCCGTCCGGGACCGCCGAGGTGCCGACGCTTCCGACGTCGGAGCCGTGTGCCTCCTCGGAGACGAGGACGGCCACGAGTTCGCCGGCCGCGGCCTTCGGCGCGAGCTCGGCGGCGAGCGAGGGGTTGGCGAGCAGGCAGCGCAGCCCGAGGCCGTTGTGCACGGCGAGCACGGCCGCGGTGTTCGGGCAGACCTTGGCCAGCTCGTGGATGGCAAGGGCGTAGGCCGTCGGGCCAGCGCCGGCGCCCCCGAGGTCCGTCGGGAGCGTGAGCGCCGTGAGGCCGAGGCCGGCGGCCGCCTGCACGACGTCCGCGGGGAAGCGGTCGTGCCGGTCGAAGTCCGACGCCTGCTCGAGGCCGATGTTGGCCGTGGCGAACTCGCGCACGACCTTGCGGATCAGGGCCTCGTCGTCCGAAAGGGAGTAGGGCATGGGTTTCCAGGCCTCGCTCCTGGGCGCGTCCCAGGCGAGCATGAACCCATCAATGCCGGTCCCCTTAGCCTTTGGGGCCAACCCTGGTGGCCGCCGGCCTCTTCGGGTTGCATCGACCGCACGGGCCAAGTGCCGGCATGCGGATGGGTGGGCATGGACAAGACGGCGAAGGCGACGAAGGGCGCGGACGACGCCCAGCTCAAGGCGCGGCTGTCGCCCATGGAGTACCAGGTCACGCAATGCTCCGCGACGGAGCGGCCGTTCTCCGGCAAGTACTGGGACCACAAGGGCGTGGGCATGTACAAGTGCGTGGTCTGCGGCGAGGGCCTGTTCAAGTCGGACACCAAGTTTGACTCCGGCACCGGCTGGCCGAGCTTCTGGGCCGCCGTCGACCGCAGCAAGGTGAAAGAAGACGAGGACCACGAACTCGGCATGGTGCGCACGGAGGTCCGCTGCGCCAAATGCGACGCCCACCTCGGCCACCTCTTCGACGACGGGCCGAACCCCTCGGGCGAACGCTACTGCATCAACAGCGCCAGCCTGGCGTTCGACGGCAAAGACAAGAAGTAGGGCGGAGACCGGCAACGTCGCAGGGCCAACGCTATCCTTCGCGACAGGGCAAATGCCATCCGTCGCCACTCCTGGTCGCCCAGGTGCGGATCCTGACGGCCTGCGTCCTCGCCTCCCTGGCCGTCGTCGCCCTGGCCGGGTGCGCCGACACGGCGGACCCCGGGCGGACCGGGACAGATCCGTCGGCATCGTCGTCGTCCTCGGCGGCAACCGCGGACACCAGCCCAATGACCGCCACTGCAGGCCCGCTGCCTGCTCCGACCGGAGCGCGACCGACGCTCGCATTGACGGACTGCCAGAACTTCGGCGCCGTCTTCCCGGTCGCGATGGACGCCGCCCGCGCGGCCCTGCCGGACGGGTTCGAGCCCGTGGCGAGCCCCTCGGACCCTGCCGGCGGCGCCACGCTGTACGTCCTCGGCGTGCGCTGCGCCGGCTCGTCCGTCGATGGGGTGTCCACCGGGGAAGCCACGCTGGCCTACGCCGAGCTCGCCGTGGTCCCGCCGGCCGACAAGGCCGTGGCCGGCCTCACGGACGCCACCGTCCCGCTCTTCTTCGCGGCCACGCCGCAGCCCGTCGGCGACGCCCTTGCCGCCTTCCGGCTGGGCCAGGCCGGCTTCGGCGAGGTGGCGTGGGTCGAGCACAGCGGCGCCGGCGACGTCATCATCGCGGCCACGTTGGGTGATGCGTCGCTGACGCTGCGCGGAGGGCTCGCGCCGACGCCGCCCAGCGGCATCGGCTCCGGCGACTTCGCGCTCTACGGCGTCCAGGGCGGCGAGGTCGTGGCGACCGTGCGCGGCTCGTCGCAGGG
>JAXDQQ010000015.1:0-4758 GCA_034667805.1 Thermoplasmata archaeon
GTGCAGCCGTCCTTGGCGAAGGCGGCCTTGTCGGGCGCCTTCTCCTTGTCCATGCCCGTGGAGAAGCCGAAGGCGGGGATGGCGACCACGAGGGCGGCGGCGAGGGCCAGGGCGGGGACGAGCCAGCGGGCGGACGGCTTCCGCGCTCCTGTCAGGAGGGGCACGGGGCGCGCGAGGCCGGTTTCTCATATAAGCGGTGCGACGGGAAATCGTCGGGGTCCGGTCCATCGCCGACCCCGGCAGCGCTTAAGAACAGGGCATGAGTCGCGCGCAACCAGCATGGCCGAGAGCCGCCGCAAGGCAGACGCGCGCAAGTCGACGCCCGTGATCGACGAGGAGGCCGAGGCGCGCCTGACGAAGCTCGAGCGCCTGCAGCTGCTCCTCTACATCGAGGGCGGCATCGCCATCATCGCCGGCATGGTCGTGCTGTCGCAGTTCCTCTCGGCCGGCAAGGTCCAGCAGAACGTCTGGCTCCCGGCCGCCATCCTCGGCGGCATCCTCGCCGTCGGCATCGCCTTCACGTGGGTCGCCCGCCGCAACGCGCGCACGGCCGTGCAGAACGGCTAGCACGAAACGGGATTCCTCGCTGCGCTCGGAACCCGTTTCGCGCGAGACAAGTCCGTAACGGCTGGCGGGGGCTCCGCCCCCGCACCCCCGAGGACAGGGTGGCCGCCCCCGACGCGAATCGCTGCCGCGATTCGCAGGGGATCCCGCGCTCGCCGGCCTTCGGCCTGGCTCGCTCAGGGTCTCGCTGCGCTCGACCGCGGCCACCCAGGCCGACTGGCCCCGTTGGTTCGTTTTTCGGTCTTCAGACGGCCGCGTAGGTCGAGACCGTTCCCAGGGCCGATGCCGTGAACGCGTAGCGCGCCAGCGGCACGTCGGAGGGTTGCTCGACGAGCACGACGACCTCGAGCGGCTTCGTCCAGTGGCGTTCGTGCCCTTCCGACGTCGTGTCGCGGAACTCGCTGGGCATCATGGCCCACATGGCGCTGACGTTGAGCGTGGTCTGCCCCGTCGTGGAGCCTTGCGGGATGGCCCAAGACTGCGTGACCGGCGGCTGGCCCTTGCCGTCCGGCGTCGTCATGCGCACGGAGACGGTGGCCGAGCCGCCCCGGATCGCCTGCCCGGAGAAGTAGAGAGTCACCGTCAGGTTCGTGGCCGTCGCGTTGTCCGGGATGGTCCAGTTGAAGTGCGCACCGGCGCCGTTCGCCGGTTGCAGGTCCGTCGGCGACAGGTCGGACTGGTGGCTGGCGAAGCGCAGCGTCCGCTCGTGCGTCCAGCGGTCGCCGCTCAGGCCGGCCACCGCGGTGGCGGCCACGGCCACGACGGCGATGACGGCCAGCACGAGGTCGGCCTTGCGCATCGCGGGGCGAGTCCGCCCGGGCCACATGACCGTTGCGGGACGCGCGCCCAACCACCGATGGCACCGATTCCACCGATGACTCGACGGCATCGGTGGACTCGGTGAGAATCGGTGGTTTGGACGGGGTCCGAAGCCCTGAAGCCCGCGCCGGGCTCGGCGGGCCCGTGGGCGAGCGCATCCCCGACGTGTCGCAGCGGGTGGCCGAGCGCGTCGAGGAGGTCCGCTCCGAAACGGGCGTCGACGGCCGCACCACGCTGCGCCGCCGCCGCTTCGGCGCGGTCAAGGCGCGCATGGTGGCCGCGGCGGGCGTGCCCGCCGACCTGACGGTCCACCTCGACCCATTGGGCACGGCGGCGTGGCGGCTCATCGACGGGCGCCGCACCGTCGGCGAGATCCGCGTCGAGCTCCTGAAGGCCAACCCGACGGAGCCCGACATCGGCGCGCGGCTGGGGAAGTTCCTCGGCGCGATGGTCTCGAACGGCTTCGTCCGCTTGCGGTGACGGGTCCTAGGTGGTGATGGCGGCGACCGTGGCCGCCGTTCCGTCGCTCCAGCACGTGCGGTACCAGAACTCCGGAGCGTAGCGCATGACGGCGACGCTGGCCGTGTCGATGTCGTTGTCGAGGTTGGGCAGCATCTCCCAGTGCACGTAGACGCCGTGCGGGTCGGGCTCCTGGTCCGGCGCCGCGAGCTGGACTTTCCAGGTGATGTTCTCGATGAGGTAGCTGCCCGGCTCCGTGCGGAACGCCCAGTCGTGCTTGGCGGTCTCCGGGTGGCCGTCCTCGTACGCCTCCATCTCCTCCCCGAGCTGGCCATCGCGGTCCGCGAAGAACGACACGTGCAGCTCGGCGTCCTGGATGTACAGCAACTGGTCCTGGTTGGGGTCGCCGCCGCTCTTCTGGTGCATGTCGATGGTGAGGAAGTCGAGCGGCCTGCCGAGGAAGGAGCCGTAGGGGCCGCCCAGGCCGGAGCCCTTGTCCCCGGGTTCCGTGAAGTCCCAGCGGTCGAGGTCGGGCACCGTCGTCTGGTTCGTCACGGCGAGGTTGCCGTTGATGACCTGGCGGTTCAGCCCCTTCGTCCACGACGGGCAGGTCGCCGCGCCGAAGCCGTCGTCGCCGGGGTCGCCTTGCGTGCAGCCGGTCAGCGCCAGGGAGACGCACAACAAGGAAAGGAGGGGGAGGACTCGCACGGCTGCACGAGCCGGCGCATGCTTCTTGGGGTTTGTGGCCAAACTGATTCAGCGGAAGACCCAGGATTCAGCCGATTCTTGCTGCCGCAAGGTGCAATCGGCTGAATCCGGGAGCAATCCGCTGAATCAGAGCTCGGCGCCGCAGACCTTGTAGTGGTAGGTCACCGATGCCTCGACCATGGCGGATCCGTCGGACGGCATCCAGCGCAGCGTGACCGGGGCGGGGGAGCCCACCGAGCCATGGGTCACCGGCGAGAGGAAGACGTCGAACTCGTGGCCCGCGGCGGCGCCGTCGCGGAAGACCACGACCGGAACGAGCTGCTGCCCCCCGGTCTGCCGGTAGTCGCGGATGCCGAGCTGGTGCCCGTCGGCGCCGAAGGCGCGAAGCTCGAGGACGCCATCCACCGTGAGCTTGTCGAGGCGGATGCGGAAGAGGTCGAGCGGCCGGCCGTCGATGGTCGAGTTGGCGGGGCCGACCTCGCGGTCCGCCGACTCGTTGCCTGCGAGCTGCAGGGTCAAGGCCGTGCTGCCGGGGCCCTGGACCCATTGCGGGCAGAGGCCGAAGAGCGGGTCCTTGGCGGGCTCGTCCGTCGGCGTCGTGCAGCCGGAGAGAAGGGCGGCCAGGGCCACGGCGGCGAGCCAACGCATCGGTCGCGCGACGGGGGCCGGGGTCATGGCCCTTGCGCCGCGGGACGACGGCACGCGGAACGTGCGGAAACCCATGGACAGGTGGCTTCCGCGCTTTTCGCGAGCTCCAACGTGCAGCAAGCGGCGTCGGCATGGCTTAAGCCGATGCCACCAGTGCGCACGCGATGATCGAGCGCAAGGCGATGCAGGCCGCCGCGGAGGCCTACGACCCGAAGCGGCTGGCCCTGTCGTGCATCGCGAGCCACTCGGGGCTCGACGTCTACGATGGCGCCGTCGACGAGGGGTACCGCTCCATCGCCGTGGCGCAGAAAGGCCGCGAGGATGTCTACAAGCGCTACTTCGCCACCCTGCGCGACTCCAAGGGGAAGCGGCTGCGAGGCTGCGTCGACGAGACGTGGACGTTCCCCAAGTACGACGGCATCATGCAGCCGAAGCAGCAGGACAAGCTGCGTGCCAACAACGCCCTCTGGGTCCCCAACCGCGCCTGGACCTCCTACTGCGGCATCGACCAGGTGGAGCAGGACTTTGCGGTCCCGATGGTCGGCTCGCGCACCATGCTGCGGTCCGAGAACCGCGGCGAGAAGCGTGACTACTACTGGCTCCTGAAGAAGGCGGGGCTGCCATTCCCCAAGCGCATCAAGGAGCCGGCCGACATCGACCGCCTCGCCATCGTCAAGCTGCACCACGCCAAGAAGAAGCTGGAGCGCGGCTTCTTCACCTGCGCCAGCCCGAAGGAGTTCAACGCCAAGGCGACGCAGCTGCTCAAGCAGGGCGTCATCGACAAGGATTCCCTGAAGACGGCGCACATCGAGGAGTACGTCATCGGCCCGGTGTTCAATCTCAACTTCTTCTACAGCCCCGTCAGCAAGAAGACCAAGCAGGCCACGCCGCTGGAACTGTTGGGCATCGACTGGCGCTTCGAGTCGTCGCTCGACGGCCACGTCCGCATCCCGGCGCCGCAGCAGATGACGCTCCCGCCCGACCAGATCGTCCCCGAGATGACCGTCGTCGGCCACAACACGGCCACGGTGCGCGAGTCCCTCCTGGGCAAGGTCTTCGCCCTTGGCGAGAAGTGGGTCGCCGCCGCGCGTGAGCATTACGACCCCGGCATCATCGGGCCGTTCTGCCTGCAGACCTGCGTGGACAAGGACATGAACTTCCACATCTACGACGTGGCGCCCCGCATCGGAGGAGGAACGAACGTGCACGTCGCGGTCGGCCACCCGTACGGCAACGCCCTGTGGCGCACCAACATGTCGACGGGCCGGCGCGTGGCGCTCGAGGTCAAGCGGGCCGTCGACGCGGACCTCTTGGGTTCCATCGTGACCTAGTCAATCGCGCTTGAGCCGGTTCCACTGGACGAAAGCCTCGACGATCCCGCCCAGCACCGCGAAAGCCGCCAGGACGGCCAGGATGTACCAGAATGGGACATGCCAAAGCCAGAAGGCGGCCGCAGCCAAGGCGCCGAACACCACGACGAGGGCGACGAGGAAGAGTCGGCGCTTGCGGACGACCCGCGGGTCCGTCGTCGGCGGGCCGTCCCACGACTCGTACATGCGC
>JAXDQQ010000016.1:0-7945 GCA_034667805.1 Thermoplasmata archaeon
CAAGCCCCCTCAATCCCGGACCACCCATGGCGACCATTGTCCTGAAGCTCGGCGGCGCCGTCTGCCTCGAACCCGCCACGGTCACCGCAGTCGCCGACGAGATCAAGGCGCTGCAGGCCGCCGGCCATCAGGTCGTCGTCGTGCACGGCGGCGGGCCGCAGCTCGACAAGGCCCTCTCCGAACTCGGCGAGACGGTGCAGAAGATCGACGGCCTGCGCGTCACCAGCAAGCCCGCGGCCAAGGTCGTCCTCAGGGTCATGGACGAGATCGGCAAGGAACTCACGCGCCTGCTGACCCAGTCCGGCATCAAGGCGAACCACGTCCCGGGCGCGGCCGAGGGGTTCCAGGCCACGCCGAAGCGCAGCGAGAAGGGCGACCTGGGGCGCGTCGGCACCGTGCACCGCTTCACGGCCGGCAACCGCATCACGGGAGCCCGCGAGGTCGCGGTCGTCACGCCGGTGGGCTTCGACGGGCAAGGCCCGCTCAACGTCAACGCCGACGAGGGCGCCGCCTTCGTCGCGACGGCGCTGCGCGTCCGCTGGCTCGTGCTGGCCACCGACGTCGCGGCCGTGCGGGGCGCCGAAGGCGAGGCCCTCGCCAAGCTCACGCCCAAGGCGGCCCGCAAGCTCATCCAGGACAACACCGCCAGCGGCGGCATGATCCCCAAGCTCACCGCGGCCGTGACGGCTCTCTCCGGCGGCGTGTCGAAGGTCATCGTCACGAAGGTCCAGCCGGGTCTTCTCCAGGACGCTGTCCTGCGCGGCAAGATCCAGGGCACCCTCGTCGAGAACGACCTGGCGGTGGCGTAGGTGGTCTACTCCGCTGCGAAGTGGGAGGCCGCCATGGCGCCCAACTACACAACGCCCGCGCTCCAGCTCATCTCAGGGAAGGGAAGCCGGGTCACCGACTCCAACGGCAAGACGTACCTGGACCTCTTGGCGGGCATCGCGGTCAGTTCGTTGGGTCACGCGCATCCGGACCTCGTCCGCGCCGTCTCCACCCAGGTCGGGCTCCTGGCGCACACGAGCAACCTGTACGCCAACGCGCCGTCGGTGCGGCTCGCCGAGCGCCTGCAGGCCCGGAGCGAGCCCTTCGGCGGCGGCTACAAGACCATCTTCCAGAACTCGGGCACCGAGGCCAACGAGGCCGCGCTGAAGCTGGTCCGCCGGCACGCCCACCACGCCGGGATGCCGGACGGCGTCATCCTGTCGTTCAACAACTCGTTCCACGGCCGCACCATGGGCGCCCTGACGCTCACCGCGCAGCCGCACTACCACGAAGGCTACGCCCCCCTGCTCGGCAACGTCGCGTACGTGCCTTACAACGACCCCGCTGCCCTGGAGAAGGCGTTCGAGACGCAGCGCGTCGCCGGCGTCTTCTTCGAGTCCGTCCAAGGCGAAGGCGGCGTCCTGCCCATGGACAAGGAGACGGCCCGCACGCTGGGCAAGCTGGCCACCAAGCACGACGCCCTCCTCGTCGCCGACGAGGTGCAGACCGGCGTCGGACGGACGGGGAAGTTCTTCGGCTTCGAGCACGACGGCCTCAAGCCGCAGGCCATCACCATCGCCAAGGGCATCGGCGGCGGCCTGCCCATCGGCGCCATCCTCATCCACCCGGAGACCGCGAAGCTCTTCGCGCCCGGCGCGCACGGCACCACCTTCGGCGGCAACCCGGTCGCCTGCGCGGCGGGCAACGCCGTCCTCGACGTCCTCGAGCGCGACGCCCTCGTCCCGCGCTCGGGCAAACTGGGGACCCGCTTCATGGCGGAGCTCGAAAGCCACGACGTCGCCGCGCGAGGCCGCGGCCTCCTCGTCGGGCTGCCCTTCTTCGGGCCCATCGCGCCCGCCGTCGTCGCCGACCTGCGCGAGAAGGGCATCCTCGTCGGGCAGGCGGGCAAGAACGTCGTCCGCATCGCGCCGCCCCTGACCATCTCCGAGGACGACCTATTCGGGGCCGTGCCCACGCTTGCGAAGGCGGTCCACGAGGCGCAAGGCAAGTCGGCTGCCGCGACGCCACCCGCCGCCTAATCGAGGAAAAGCAACTGGCCTGACGGTTCGTTTCCTTCCGTGCCAGATCCCCGTTCGATTCCCGGAGTGGGGTTGAACCTCCTTCCGTCGTCGGCGTCGTGGTCGTGGGCGTCGACGTCATCGACTTGTCGCTCAAGGAATCGTACCTGGCGGCGCCGGGCGCCGATTCTGCCAGGCGTCGGAGTGGAGGCCGTTGGAGTCGCCGTCGGAAACGTTGCTTTGCCGTGAAGCAGGAACGGCGCCGCTTCGCGGCCCGGGTTCTGGTTCAGACCTAGGCCCGGATCAATCCATTCAACACCGCGAAAGCTTGGAACAGGTCGGCTTCCTCGATGATGAAGATGTTGTCCTTGTAGCAGGAGACGACCTCGAGGAAGTTGATGCCGCGGCCCGCCATCGTGCTGGCCAGGAAGGCCAGGACGCCCGGGACGTCCTCGACGCTCTCGGGGCTGCGGATGTTGAGCTCGACCAGCCCCTTGGATTCCTTCAGGACATCGTCGGTGCCCAACGTGCCCTTCATCTCGCCCAGGAGCGACTCGTCGGTGATGATGGTGATCGACTCCGAGCCGTGCAGGACGTGGATGGGGTGGCTGCGGCCCTGGAGGGCGTTCATCGCCTTCTCCAGGCGCGCGAAGGTGCGGCTCGACGGCTGCAGCGTCAGCGTCGCGACCCGGGTGCGGACCTCGAGCTTCGACTTGTCGAGCACCTTGCGGATCCCGGCCTGGTAGTCCGCCTGCGCGTGCTTCGGCGTGTAACGGCGGCAGGCGACGAGGACCGCCTCCTCCGAGCCAAGGCCCGTCTCGGTCCGGATGCGCCGCGTGAGGGCGGACAGGTTCACGATGCCCATGGCCAGGGCGTCGCGGACGACGGGCCGGGCGTCGATGTACGTGCGGACCGATTGGGCGACGGACCCTTGCTGCCCTTTCTCCAGTCGGCCTTGGAGCTGGAGGAGCTTCTTGCGCGCCACAGGAAACGCAGCACTTGTCCCATTTTAGACATGCGTGCCCAGACGCGGCGAGCGTTCGCCGCGTCCCTTAAGTGCCAACAGGAGGGATTCCAGAGCGTGCCAAAGCACATCGTCCTCGCCTACTCCGGCGGCCTCGACACCTCCGTCATGATCCACTGGCTGCAGACCCACCACAAGGCCAAGGTCACCGCCGCTTTGCTGGACCTGGGCCAGGGCAAGGCCGCCATCGACGAGGCCGGCGCGCGCGCCAAGGCCAACGGCGCCGAGCACTTCATCGTCCTGCCCGCCAAGGAAGAGTTCGCCAACGACTTCCTGGCCCCTGCCATCCGCGCCAACGCGATGTACGAGGGCGTCTACCCGATGGCCACCGCCATCGGCCGCCCGCTCATCGCCAAGAAGCTCGTCGAGGCCGTCCAGGCCGTCGGCGGCGACGCCGTGGCGCACGGCTGCACCGGCAAGGGCAACGACCAGGTCCGCATCGAGGCCGGCGTCAAGGCCCTCATGCCCGGCCTCGTCTGCCTGGCGCCGCAGCGGTCGCACCCCATGACGCGCGTTGCCACGGTCGAGTACGCCACGAAGCACAAGCTCCAGGTCCCGCAGCTCAAGCGCTCCACGTACAGCACGGACGAGAACCTGTGGGGCCGCAGCATCGAGGGCGGCGACACCGAGGACCCCGCCCACGCCGTCCACGAGGACGCCTACCTTTGGACGGTCTCGCCGCAGAAGGCGCCCAACACGCCCACGACGATGGAGCTGCAGTTCCACGGTGGCATCCCCGTCAAGCTCAACGGCAAGGCCCTCCCGCTCTGGGACCTCGTCGCCCAGGTCGGCTCTATCGCCGGCGCCAACGGCGTCGGCCGCATCGACCACGTCGAGAACCGCCTCGTCGGCATCAAGAGCCGCGAGATCTACGAGGCCCCTGCCGCCATGACGGTCCTCTTCGCCAAGCGCGCCCTCGAGGCGTTGACGCTCACCAAGGAGGAGATGAAGTTCAAGCCGGCGCTGGAGCAGAAGTTCAGCGAGAACGTCTACGACGGCCTGTGGTTCGCCCCCGTCATGAAGTCCATCCGCGCCGCGCTCGACACCATCCAGGAGAACGTCACGGGCACCGTCAAGCTGCAGCTCTACAAGGGCAACGTCAGCCTGCTGGGCCGCACGAGCCCGCTCAGCCTGTTCAAGGACAACCTGGCCACCTACGGCACCAAGGACTCGTTCAACCACCAGGCCTCGGAGGGCTTCATCGAGATCTGGAGCCTGCCCACGGAGACCGCCAACGCGGTGCGCCAAGGCCAGGTCAAGCCCACCGGCCAGAAGACCCTCGAGGCGACCTTCAAGGCGCCCAAGAACGGCCACGGCGCCAAGCCCAAGCCCCCCGCGACGGGCAAGGGGAAGTCGACGCTGACGGTCAAGGCCAAGAAATGAGCACGCCCACCGCGACCCCCAGCGACGCCTCGGCAGGCGGCAAGAAGGCCGTCTGGCAGGCGCGCACCGGCGCCGGCATCCACCACGACCTCCTCGCCTACTCGCAGACGACGCAGGAGGACCTGCCGTTCGTCGTGCACGACCTGGCGGGAAGCTCGGCGCACGTGCTGGGGCTGCGCAAGGCCGGTCTCATCACTGGGCAAGAAGCGACTGCGCTTCTTGCCGGCCTGCGGCAGATCCTCGCCGCGCACGAGGCGGGCACCTTCCGTCTCGACGTGGACCTCGAGGACGTGCACATGAACATCGAGAGCCGCCTCACGGCGGAGCTCGGCGACACCGGCCGCAAACTGCACACCGGCCGCTCGCGCAACGACCAGGTCGCCACCTGCATCGTGCTGTACGCGCGGCAACACCTGGCGGGCCTGGCGCAAGCCAGCCACGCCCTGTCGAAGGTCCTCGCGGCCCAGGCCCGCAAGCACGCCAAGACGCCCTGGGTCAGCCGCACGCACGGCCAGGCCGCCCAGCCGGCCACGCTCGGCTTCCTGCTCGCGGCGCACGCGCACCGCATCCAGGACCTGTCGCGCAAGGCCCTCGCCACGTTCGAGCAGGTCGGCGAAAGCCCCCTCGGCTCCGGCGCCGTCGCGGGCTCCACGCTGCCGCTCGACCCCGCGTACACCGCGAGCCTCATGGGGCTGCGCCCGCCGCGCTCGGCCCTCCTGGCCACTGGCACCCGCGACGCCATCCTCGAATCGTGCCTCGTGTCCGCCCAGGCGGGCATCATCCTGGCCGGCCTCAGCCAGGACCTGCTGGACCTCTTCGGCACGGGGGCGCTGAAGCTGCCGGCGGGCTACACGACGGGTTCGAGCCTGATGCCGCACAAGCGCAACCCCGACACCTTGGAGCTCGCGCGCGGTCGCGGCCTCGCCCTGGCGGGCCCGCTGGCGTCCGTCTCCGGCATCGTCGGCCACCTCGGCCTCGGCTACATGCGCGACTTCCAGCTCACCAAGCCGTACCTGGTCGCCGCCCTGCGCGACGCCACGGCGACGTTCGAGCTGCTTACGCCCATGCTGCAAGGCCTGACGTACGACGCGTCGGCCAGCGCGGCCGACCTGGCCAAGCCGGGCATCGTCGCCACCGACGTCGCCGAGGCCCTGGTGCGCGCCGGCTTGCCGTTCCGCACCGCGTACGCGGCCGTCGCCAAAGCCTTCGCGGAAGTGGAGAAGGGCACGCCCTTCCCCACGGCCCTCGAGGCGCAGGACCTGCCCGAGGAGGCGCTCAATGCCGCCCTCGGCGCGTTGCAGCCCGACCCGTCGCGCCGCGACACCGTCGGCGGGCCCGCCCCCAAGGCCGTGCTCGCGTCGCTCGACGGCTTCGATGCCCGCGCGGCGGAGCTCGAGAGGGCCGTCGCGTCGGCGCAGGCCGCGGCGGAGACGCCGTTCGACCTTCTCACGAAGGACATCGCGGTCCTCCTGGAGGCCTGACCATGGTGAAACCCCTGCCGAAGACCAAGTCCGTCGAACGCGCCGAGGCCACCAAGGCCGAGCGTCCGCGCACCGCCAAGGCCATTCTCGGCATGGAGGACACGGCGCCGTTCCTGCACGCCTTGCTCAACGAGGCCATGCAGCTCAAGGCGCAGGCCTCGCGTGGCCCGCTGCCCCCGCTGCTGCAGGGCAAGGCCATCCTCATGATCTACGAGAAGAACTCGACGCGCACCCGCGTGAGCTTCGAGGTCGGCATCCAGCGCCTCGGCGGCATCGCCGTGAACCTCGACGCGCAAACGTCGCAGCTCAGCCGCGGCGAGAGCATGGAGGACACGGCGCAGGTGCTGTCGCGCTACGGCCACGCCCTGATCTTCCGCGCCAAGCAGCACACCAGCCTGGAGGAGCTCGCCCGCTTCGCCACCGTGCCTGTCGTCAACGCCTTGACGGACAAGGAGCACCCTTGCCAGATCCTCGCCGACTGGATGACCCTCGCCGAGCACTTCGGCGGCGTCGACCAATTGCGCGGCAAGACGTTCTGCTACGTCGGCGACGGCAACAACATGGCGCACTCCTACCTCATTGGCGCACCGCTGGTCGGAATGGACATCCGCATCGCGACGCCCAAGGGCTACGCCCCTGAGGCTGCCTTCGTCACCCGCGCCCGCGAGCTGGCGTCGCAGAACGGCACGAAGGTCACGTTGACCAACGACCCGCGCGAGGCCATGCGCGGCTCGCACGCCGTCGCCACCGACACGTGGATCTCCATGGGCGACGAGGCCGAGGAGACGCAGCGCGTCAAGGCGTTCAAGGGCTACACCATCGACGAGGGCATGATGACGCACGCCGAGCCCGGCGCCGTCTTCCTGCACTGCCTCCCCGGCCACTGGGGCCAGGAGGCCACGCACGACCTGGCGCACGGGCCGCGCAGCCTCATCTACGACGAGGCCGAGAACCGCATGTGGGCCCAGATGGCGCTCGTGGCGCGCCTGGTCAACGAAGGCAAGAAGACCGACTGGTGACCAAGCCTCGGAGCCGACTTCCCAGAACAGGGATGCCACGAATCTGAACGAATCCGGCGGCCACCCGGAGGTTTCTAATCGCGGGATTCGCGCAAACCCTGTTTGGGCGTGGTCGGAGTCGGCGGAGGAAGGCGTTGCTTGCCCCGAACAGGACCGGCGCCGCTCGTCGACTCGACCTTGCTACGCGGCAGCTGCGCCCTTGGCGTGGGGGTCTGCCCACTCCATCCAATACTGGCAGTTGGGGCAGGCGAACTCGAACCGGTCCGTGGCGACGCGGAAGCGCTTCATCGAACGGTCGACCTTGATCTCGGTCTGGCAGCGCAGGCAGGTGACCTCGAACATCGTCCCTTGCCCGGGGACGCTCGTCGTGTCGCGCCGCTCGTCGGCGTTGGCCTCGTCGATCGCATGCACGATGTCCGGGATGACCTTGAACATCACGACGCCCGCGACGGCGAAGCCCGGGAGCGTGAAGAGGACGTCCGTGAAGCGGCGGCCGCCCAGGTACAGCGTGCCCGGGTCGGACCACAAGTGCTTGAGCGCGAAGGCAAGCAGGACGCCGGCAAAGGCCCCGAGGACGGCGGCGACGAACGCCAGTTGCAAGGTGTCGCGCGCATGGGAGGTGCGCTTGACGGCGAACCAGGCGACGGCCAGACCAGCCAAGGCCGGCGGGCCGATCTCCGTCAGCGCGCCGACGTAGGGGATGAGCGCCCACAGGGTGACGAAGGCCGCGACGGAGCCGGTCAGGACTGCCAACAGGCGAGGCGGGCTCGCGAAGCCGATGCAGGCCACGATGAGCAGGAGGACCATCCAGAGGCCGACGCTGGCGAACTCGATGGGGCTGTTGGTGTCCCAGTGGTGCGCGTCGAACATCAGCGTGTTCCACAAGGTCGGGGCCTCGCCGCTTGCGGAGCGGCCGTTCCCGGTCTGCCCGGACGGCGGTCCGCTCGGCGGCTGGACCTCGAGGATGTAGGGCGCGACGGAGACCTCGACGTGCGCGCCCGAGAGGCCCTCGGCGCCGCCGGCGGGCCGGTC
>JAXDQQ010000017.1:0-11767 GCA_034667805.1 Thermoplasmata archaeon
GTACAAGGCCCTCGACCTGCGCCAGCTGCGCCAGCAGGTCCGCACGCCCGTCCTCGTCGACGGCCGGCGCGTCTTCCAGCGCGAGGCCGCCGAGGCCGCGGGCTTCACCTTCGAGGCCGTCGGGTACTAGGCGGTCGAGGACGCGCGTTCCTTGGGCGCCCAGGCCTTGAGCGCCTTGCCGATGGTCGCCAGGTCCGATTCGGCCAGCCCGGGATGCACCGGGAGGCTCGCGACCTCCTTGACGAGGCGCTCGCTCACCGGGAACGACCCCTTGTACGACGCCAGGTGCGGGTACTCCGTGACGACCTTGGGGTAGTAGATGCCGGTGCCGACTCCGTTGGCCTTCATGTGCGCCACGAAGGCGTCGCGCGAACGGGAGCGGACGGTGTATTGGTGCCACACGTGCTCGCGGCCCGCGGGGACCGTCGGCGCCACGAGGTCGGGATGGCCGGCCAGCGCCTCCGTGTGCCGTTGGGCGTTGGCCCGGCGGATGCGGTTGAACTCCGGCAGGCGCTTGAGCTGGACGCGGCCGATGGCGGCGGCGATGTCGTTGCTGCGGAAGTTGTGGCCGGCGCGCACGTGGTCGTAGGTCCCCAGCGTCGCAAGGCCGCGGCCGTGGTTGCGGATGGACTTGACGAGGTCGGCGACGTCGTCGCGGTTGGTCGTGACCATGCCGCCCTCGTTCATCGCCATGTTCTTCGTCGGGTACATGGAGAAGCACCCGGCGTCACCGAGCGTGCCGACCTGCCGTCCCTTGTAGACGGCGCCGTGGCTCTGCGCCGCGTCCTCGACGACGGGCAGGCCGTGTTCCCGCGCGACCTCGAGGATGGGGTCCATGTCGGCGGCCAGGCCGTACAGGTGGACGGGCAGGATGGCCTTCGTCTTCGGCCCGACGGCCTTCGCGAGAAGGCGGGGGTCGAGGTTGAACGTCACGGGGTCGACGTCGACCAGCTTCGGGACGCCTCCCGCGAACAGGATCGAGTTGACGCTCGCCACGAAGGTGAACGGCGTCGTGATGACCTCGTCGCCCGGCTTGAGGCCGACGCCGAGGAAGGCGCAGTGCAGGGCGGCGGTGCCGTTGGCGACGGCGAAGGCGTGCCTGGCGCCCGTGAAGGCGGCGAACTCGCGCTCGAAGGCCTCGGTCACGGGGCCGCTTGCGATGATGCCGGAATCCATGACCGCCATGACGGCCGCCTTCTCCTCGGCGCCGATCTGCGGCTTCGAGATGGGGATCATGCCTTGGCCCCCAGCTTGGCGTAGGTCGCCTTCGGGATGGCCGTCGCCTCGCCGCATTCGCAGGTGAAGCGCACCGCGTCGCCCGCGACCGTGCCGCCCTTCAGCGGGCGGCCGCACTTGCAGACGAAGCCGCGCAGGCGGGCGGGGTTCCCCAGGACGAGGCCGTGGTCGGGGACGTCCCGGGTCACGACCGCCCCGGCGCCTACGGTCGCGTAGCGCCCCAGGGTGATGCCGCAGACGATGGTGGCGTTGGAGCCGATGCTCGCCCCGTCCTTGACGGTGGTCCGCACCAGGCGGGACTCGTCCCACAGCTCGGCGCGCGGGAACAGGTCGTTGGTGAACTGCGCCGCGGGCCCGACGAAGACCCGGTCGCCCATGGTGAGCCCCTTGTACAGGTTGGCGCCGTTCTGCACCTTGCAGCCGTCGCCCATGACGACCTCGGTGTCGACGTACGCGTCCTTGCCGATGATGCAGTCGCGGCCGATCACGGCGCCCTTGCGGACGTGCGCGAAGTGCCAGATGCGGGTGCCGGCCCCGATCGTGGCGCCGTCCTCGACGACGCTCAAGGGATGCGCAGTGTAGGCCTTCTGCACGGGGGCGCCCATGGTCGTTGCCCATTAAGGATGGGGGTCGAGATGGATGCTGCGGCCGGAGCGGACGCTCTCCATGGCCGCCTCGGCGATGCGCAGCGCCTGCAGGCCGTCCTTGCCGCCGACCAGCGGCGTCCGCCTGTGCTGGGCCGCGCCGAGGAAGTCCTCGATCTCGTTGCGCAGCGGCTCCTGCCGGCGCAGCGCGATCTCGCGGGCGTCGTACTCGAGGTCCGGCGAATACTTGGCCGGGTTGGAGGTGTCGATGAACTGCGAGCGGCTGATGCGGGCCGCCTGCGCCATGTAGTCCAGCTCCACCAGGGCATCGGTGCAGGTGAGGGCGCACTTGCGCACGCGCATGGGCGTGAGCCAGTTCGTCTCGATGCTGGCCGCCACGCCGTTGGCGAAGCCGAGCTGGATCACGGCGTGGTCCTCGCGGCCGTCGGTCCGCGAGGAGCCGGCCAGCGCGTGCACCGCCGTCGCCTCGGACCCGGCGAGGTAGCGCGCGATGTCGATCTCGTGGATGCCGATGTCGAGGATGCATCCCACGTCGCGGATGCGGCCCGGGTACGACGAGACGCGGCGCCCCGTCATCGTGAGCAGCCGCCCGATGTCGCCGCTCTGCAGGGCCTTCTTGGCATAGGCCACGACCGGGTTGTGCCGCTCGATGTGCCCGACCGCCAAGGTCACGCCGGCGTCGTGCGCCGCGTCGACGATGGCCACTGCGTGGTGCCGGGTGTCGGCCAGCGGTTTCTCCACCAGCACGTGCTTGCCCGCCGCGATGGCGGCGAGGGCCAGTTCCACGTGGGTCGCCGTCGGCGTGGCGATGACCACGGCGTCGGCCTGCCGGAAGGCCGCGGCGGGGTCGGCGGACGCCGGCACGCCGTACATCTTCTCCGCCTTGGAGCGGGCCTCCGCCGAGAGGTCGGCCACGGCCGACAGGGCGCCGAGCTCGCGGGCGACGCGGACATGGTTCCACCCCATGGCCCCGAGGCCGATGACGGCGAGCTTCACACCGCGAGGCAGGGCCGGTCCCAGGTAAAAGACCCCCCCGTCAGGGAGCTCCTTCTGCCGGGCGGGCTTGGCGGGGTGTCCTTATGCCGGCCGTCCGCTGGCCCCCTGCGGTGAAGGTCGGCGTCTTCGTCAACACCCCGGCCCAGGTCCACTTCTTCGGGCCGTTCGTCGCGCTGCTGGCCCGCCGCGGCCACCAGCCGCTGGTGCTGGCCCGCTACCACCCAGAGACGCGCCGGCTCCTGGACGAGACCGGCCTGGCGCACGTGGTGTACGCCACGCCGTCCGACAGCAAGTGGGGCAAGCTGGCGCAGCTGCCGCGCGACGTGGCCTCGGCCCGCCGCCTGCTGAAGGTCCATGGCGTTGACGCCGTCACCGGGTTCGGCGTGTACGACGTCCTCTCGGCGTCGAGCCTGGGCCTGCCCTCAGTCGTCTTCACGGACACCGAGGCGCGCTACCACGGCGCCGGCATGCGCGTGCAGGCCGCGACCTTCGGGCGCCTGGCGACCACGGTCGTCACGCCGGAATGGTTCGGCGAGCGGCTGGGGCGGCACCAGGTGCGCATCCGGGCCTTCAAGGAGGTCGCCTACCTGCACCCGGACCGCTTCACGCCGTCGCGCCAACCGCAGGGCCTGGGCGGCGTCGACCTCGACGAGCCGTTCGCGTTCCTGCGCCTGAGCGCGCATGGCGCGCTCCATGACGCTGGCCACGCCGGCCTGCAGGGCGCCACGCTCGCGGACCTGCTGGCCCGCCTGGAGCGCCGGATGCGCGTGTGGGCGTCGTTCGAGGGCGGCGTGCCTCCCGGCCTGGAGCGCTTCGCTTGCCCGGCCGACAAGCGGCGCATCCACGACCTGCTCTACCATGCCGCCGTCGTGGTCGGCGACAGCGGCAGCATCCCCTCGGAGGCGGCGCTCCTCGGAGCGCCGTCGCTGCGCTTCACGTCGCGGCCGCCCGAGCTCGACATGGGCGGCTTCCGCGCCCTGGAGCAGGCCGGGCTGCTGGAGACGTTCCGCGACCCCGCCGCCTTGGCGCGGCGCAGCGACGCGTTCCCGCTCGGGGCCGCCGCGCGCGCCGAGCGCCGCGCCAAGGCCGAGGGGTTCCTCAGGTCCCTCGACGACCCGCTGGAGACGCTGCTGCGCTGCCTGGAGGCGGCCGTGCCGCCGGCGGTCAGGACGACGGCTGGTTGAGCCGCTTCGCCTCGTTCATGTCGAAGTACATGGCGAAGAAGAGGAACTGCATCCCCAGGCCGAAGACCAGCAGGGAGATGGCCATGGGCTGGAAGAGGAGCTGGTCGTTCGCGACGCGGTCGTAGATGGCCCAGATGCCGCCGCCGATGCCCAGAAGGACGAGCGGGACCCCCATGAGGTAGAAGAAGACCAGCGGGTGGAAGTCGCGCGCCACGTACTTCACCATCATGCGCCAGAAGAAGTTGCGCATCAGCAGGCCGCTGACCCGGCGCATGAAGCGGCCGTACTTGATCTTCGACTTCTCGCTGCCGTAGCGCGCCGGGATGGAGACGTCCATGACGCGGACGCCGTACGCGTTGCAGCGGGTCAGCATGTCGTTGCAGTAGCCGTACCAGCCCCAGATGGCGTTGACGTCGATGCGGTCGAGGGCGTCGCGGGTGATGGCGGTGTACCCGTTCTGGGGGTCGGTGATGTGCCAGTTGCCGCTGCTGACCTTGGTGAGGAGGGTGAGGATGCTGTTGCCCAGCACCCGCCAGCCGCTCATCCCCACGAAGGAGCCGCGCGCGAACAGGCGGTTGCCCTTCGTGTAGTCAGCCTTGCCGGCCACGATGGGGTCCAGCAGCTTGGGGATCTGCGTCTGGTCCATCTGGTCGTCGCCCGCCGCCACGACCATCAGGTCGGCCTCCGCCGCCATGGCGCGCTTGTACCCGGTCTTGATGGCGTTGCCGACGCCCTGGTTGGTCTCGTGCCGGACCAGCTCGACGCGGGCGTCCTTGTTCGCCTCGACCCATTCGCGGACCTTGGCCGAGGTGCCGTCGGTCGAGCAGTCGTCCACCACGACGGCCACGTCGACGTATTCCGGCAGGCCGCCCAGGGTGTCCTGGATCAGCAGCTCCTCGTTGTAGGCGGGGATGACGACCGCGACCCTTCGCCCCGCGTACATGCACCGCGCACTACGCCCGGCCGCTAAAAGGCCGTTCCAAGGGAACCGGACGGCCGGACCGCCGCTTCCTCCCGCCCCGTCCGGTCACTTGGCCTGCGGCTGGTGGCCGAGGTGGCCGGCGGGCATGCCGAGCGCCCGGTACGCGAAGAGCTCGAGCACCCGCGGGCGGAGGCGGTAGACGGCGCGCGTGTCGATGAGCACGCCGTGGCGCATGCCCTTGCGCAGCGCCTCGAGCGCGCCGTCGTCGAGCTTGCGGTAGGCAGTGTGGCCGGTCAGCAGAAGGACGGCGTCGGCGTCCTTCGTCGCCGCCTGCAGGTCCTTCACGATGGTCCGCTCCTTGCCGCCGACGCGGACCGAGGACGCGAAGGGGTCGTGGATGGTCACCTGGACGCCAGACTCCTCCAGAAGCTCGGCGATCTTCTCCGTGGGGCTCTCGCGCGTGTCGTCGACGTCCGGCTTGTACGCCGCCCCCCAGATGGCCACGCGCGAGTTGCGCAGGGGGAGCCCGGCGCGGTCGAGCTCCTGCCTCAGGAGGTCGAGGGCGTGGAACTTCATGAAATGGTTCGTGCCCGCGGCGAGCCCGATGAAGCGCGCCTCGATGCCGTGCTTGCGCGCCTGGTACGACAGGTACTGCGGGTCGAGGGGGATGCAGTGGCCGCCGACGCCGGGCCCCGGCCAGTGCGCCATGAACCCGTACGGCTTGGTGGCCGCCGCCTCGATGACCTCCCAGGTGTCGATGCCGAGCTTGTCGAAGATCACCGCGAGCTCGTTGACGAGGGCGATGTTGACGGCGCGGAACGTGTTCTCCAGGACCTTGGCGGCCTCGGCGACGCGCGCCGACGAGACCTCGTAGACCGGCCCCTCGAGGACGGCGCGGTAGAGGGCGGCCGAGCGCTTGGTGGACGCCTCGTCGATCCCGCCCACCAGCTTCGGCGTGTTGCCGGTGTCGAAGCTCTTGTTGCCCGGGTCGACGCGCTCCGGCGAGAAGGCGGCCTGGAAATCGGCGCCGGCCTTCAGGCCCGAGGCCTCCAGGATGGGCAGCAGGACCTCGTCGGTCGTGCCGGGGTAGGTGGTGCTCTCGAGGATGACCAGCCCGCCTTTCTTCAGGAAGCGCGAGGTCGTGCGTCCGGCGGAGCGGATGGCGCCGAGGTCCGGGTCGCCGTCGTGCGCCAGCGGCGTGGGCACGCAGATGATGAACGTCGTGCAGCCCGCCAGCGCGGCCTCGTCGTCGGAGAAGGTGAGGCCTTGCACGCGGTACTGGCGCGCCTCGAAGCCGGCCACCGGCTCGCCGGCGCGCAGCCGCGCCACCTTCGCCTTGTCGGGGTCGAAGCCGACTGTGGGGAAGGCGCGGGCCATCCGGGCGGCCAGCGGGAGGCCGACGTAGCCCAGCCCCAGGATCGCGACCTTCTCGGCTGGCGCTGCCATCGGAGGTCGGCCAGAAGCCGATTCGTCTTAAACAGCGCGGCGGCGAGCGGTCCGCTTCAGCGCGAGTAGAAGTACGCCGTGAAGCCAAGCGAGTCGTAGACGCGCGACAGGCGGTGCGAATCCTCCAAGGCGGCGAAGTCGGCGGTCGTGAACCGCCCGAGGTCGTCGTAGAGCTGGGTGTAGCGCACGACGTCGTTCGTGGGGATGGCGACGTAGAACGGGAACCGCCCGTCGCGCGGCGGCTCGGCGAAGTGGTCCGCAAGGAGCCCCGCCTGCGTCGGCCGCAGCGCATTGTCCTTGGAGAGGACGTCATAGTGCAGGCCGATGGTGCGGTACTCGAAGACGCCGAGGGGGTTGTGGATCGAGTACTCCCCGCGCTCCGACAGGAGCCAACGTGACGCGACGACCTCCTCGTTGCCGAACTCGGCGTTCGGCAGGAACGTCGCTGGCGAGTCGAACGCCCCGAGCACCGAGGTCGAGAGCACGAGCACGCAAAGGAAGGTGGAGCCCGCCCGGCCGCCGGGTTCGCCACGCGCCACCCAGACAAGGCCGAGCGCCGCCAGGGGCACCAGGCCGAGGATGGCGTAGTTGATGTTGATGACCCGGATGGCCTTGTGCGTCACGATCGGGTTGAAGAGCAGCGCGGCCTCGACCAGGGCTCCGGTGATGAGCAGCGTCCAGGCCCACGCCGGTTGGCTGCGGAACCAGGCGCGCGGGGGCGCCGCCGCGAACCCGAACCCGACCGCTGCGGCGGGCACGAGGTAGCGGCCCAGGTAGAGGAGGATGAACCGCGTCCAGTCCGCCCAGTCGAGGCGCAGGCGGTCGGCCTTGGCCGCCCCTTCCTGCGCCACGGGGGCCGTGGCCGAGGTCTGGAAGATGTCGAGGTTGCGCTGGATGGCGGTCACCAGCCCCTCGTTCGTGAAGGCCCACACGGCGAAGACGATCCCGATGAAGACGCCCGTCAGGATGGCGTCCGTGCGCGTCCCGCGGTGGCCGAAGAACACCAGGAAGAGGAATCCCACGAACAGCGAGACGGCGACGAAGGGATGCCCCAAGACCACGGCGCCGCCGAGCAGCATCATGCAGAACAGCCGGCCGGCGAACGCCTGCGGCAAGGCGACCGCGCAGTATACTGCGGCGGCGGCGACGGCGAAGAAGACGAAGTTCGGCGTCCCGGTCGATTGCAGCCAGGCGGCGTAGATGACGAAGGCCAGGATGTACGCCATCGGGGGACGGCCGGAGGGGATGGCCTCCCGGATGAACAGGCAGAGCACAAGCGCCAGGAGAAGGCTCGCGGCCAGGCCGAGCACCCAGAACACGACGTTCGCCGGCAGGCCCGTGGCGAACCCCAGGTCGGCTCCCACGAAGGCCGTCGCCGGGTAGAGGTTCTCGGGATGCACGTTGCCGGTGCGCATCACGCCCCCGATGGAGCCGATGATGGTGAGCGCGTCCGACCGGCCGTAGGCGAAGTACCCCATCAGGTACGGGACGGCCAGCACGAACAGGTAGAGGGCGCCCAGGTTGGCGTAGGCGAGGCGCGACAGCCGGGGCGAGAAGTGCAGCAACGTCACCGTCGCCGCCAGGTTGGCCACGATGGCCGTCCAGACCCAGGGGCCTGCCTCGGCGTAGATGTCGATGACGTAGAGCCCATGCGGCACACGCGCCAACCCGACCACGGCAGTGGCCCAAGCCGGCCCGAGCAGCAACGCGAAGACCAGCTCGGACACGGCCTGCCCGGCGGTCCGCGCCATCAGCCACGTGAGCAGGCCGGACCGAAAAAGGTCTCCCTTGGGCCAATCGGCAAGGGTTTGTCCCGGCGCTTGCCTGCAAGGCCGTGCGTCTCTGGCTGGTGGCGTCGACCTACCCGACCCCGCGCCAGCCGGAGGGCGGGGCCTTCGTCCGGCACCAGGCGCGCGCCTTGGCCGCCCGCGGGCACGACGTGGTCGTGATCGAGCTGGCGCCGGCCGCCCGGTCGCGCCGCGCCGGACTGCTTGGCGCGAGCAGGTGGTCGGAGAATGCGCCGACCGGTGCGTCGACCGATGCGCCGACCGGCGTGCGCGTGGTGCGGGCCCAGACCGCGGGCGGGCCGCTGCCTGGCCTGCGTTGGCTGGGCCGGCGCGCCGGGGCCCGCATCCTCCAGGACGTGTGCGACGCCCTTGGCCCGCCGGACCTGCTTCACCTCCACTTCACGCAGATGCCGGGCCTCGCCGGCACGGCCTTCGCGCGCCGGCACGGGCTCCCGGCCGTGCTCACGGTCCACGAGAACGAGGAATGGCTTCGGCGCGAGATGGGCGTCGGGGCTTGCCGTCGCGCCTGGCGCGACGCCGACGTCGTCGTGCGGGTCTCCGGCCGCGACGCCCACCTGCTGCGACGGTGGAGCCCGGACGTCCGCGTCGTGCCGAACGGGTTCGTGGAGCGGCCGTCCCTGCCCAGCAAGGCGGAGGCCCGCGCCGCCCTGGGCTTGGATCTCGACGCCCATTACGCCGTGGCCGTCGGCGCGTTCATCCCGCGCAAGCGCCAAGATCTGCTCGTCGAGGCATTGCGCCGCGTGCGCGCCAGCGGGATCGACCTGCGTCTGCTGTTCGTCGGCGTCGGGCCCACGAGGGGGCACGTGGAAAGATTGGTGTCGGACTCGGGCCTGGGGGATTCGGTGCGGTTCCTTGGGCGCGTGTCGGAACCCGACCTCGTGCTGGCCTACGCGGCTGCCGACGTGGTCTGCCTCGCCAGCGACGCGGAAGGCAACCCGACCGTGATGTTCGAGGCCTTCGGGGCTGGCCGCCCGTTCGTCGGGACCGATGTCGGCGGCGCTTCGGAGATCGTGGCCGCGGTCGGGCATGGGCGCGTCGTCCCGCCGGGCGACGCCGCGGCCCTGGCCAACGCGCTCCAAGAGGTCCTGGCCCGGTTGCCGGCCGAAGCGGCGGTGCGGGCCGCGGCGAGCCCCTACTCGTGGGACGCCATCGCCGGGCGGCTGGAAGGCATCTACGCCGAGCTGCTTCGCGGCGGCGCCCGGCGTTAGCCGAGCCGGCGTGGCCGGCGGGGGATCCGCTTCAGCAGGTCGGCAAGCACCTGTGGACTAGACGCCTCGATGTCGCCTGGCAGCCAGGGCGCGGCGGCCTTGCTGGCGTTGCCGCGCCCTTTGCGCCGCAGGAGCCACGCCGCTTGGAGCGCCTTCGCGAACCCGGCGCCATCGCCCACGACCGCGCCATCCACGAACTCCTCCGGGCGCTGGTAGTATCCCCTGTCCTCGGTCCACGCGAGGCGCATGAGGACCACGGGACGGCCGGCCGCCAGCATGTCGAGCATGGCCGAGGAGATGTCGGTGACGAGGACGTCGGCGCGAGCCATGAGCAGCGTGGCGTCCAGGCTGCGCGGGGCGACCTGGAGCCGGTCCGTCCAGTGCGGCGCCCGGGCGAGGGGCGGGTCGTTCGGGTGCGGCTTGGCGATGAGCACCCCGTCGACACGGTCAAGCCAGTGGAGCAGCTCCGGCCCAAGCAGCGCGTCGCGCAGCGCGGGATCGGTCCCCCAGGTCGGCAAGAAGAGGACGACGGGTCCGGCGCGCTGACCGACAAGGCCCGCCAGGTCAGCCAGGTCCCGCTCGAACGGCCAGCGCGGCGGGACGGCCGTGAGCGCCTGCAGCCGCGGCGAGCCGGCCCCGCTGGCCTGCTCCGGACGAAGCCGGGCGGCGGCGGCCACACGCTCGGCGCCGGGCTGGGTCATGCCGTACACGACGTCGGGGCCGCGGCGCAGGCCGGGCCGCTGGATGGCCTGCATCAATCGCCCGGCGAGGGACGTCGGCCGCGCCTTGGCAAGGTCGGCGGGGTGGTCGTTCATGATGTGCTTGATGGGCAGCCCATGCCACAGGTTGGCGATGAGCGCGCCCGACGCGGCCGGATAGTAGAGGTCGCTCGGGCCGTGCGAGAGGATGGCGATGCCCGCCCGTGCGGCCGCGGCAAGGCCACGCGGGCTCCATTCGAGCGCGGCTCGGAGGCCCGCCCTGCGCAGCCCGGCGGCGATGGAGCGGTCGCGGGTGAGCCAGACGGGATGGAGGTCGGGCCGGTTCTCGGCCGTCCAGAGGTAGAACCAGGCCGCGTTGTCGGCGAAGCGCGTGCCGCCGCATCCGGCGAAGACCCAACGCTTGGGGCTCCGGCGCAGGAGCAGGCGGGCCAGCCAGGCGAAAGGCCACAGGGCCAGGTTGTACGCGACGCGGGCGAGGCCAGGGAGTCCCATGTCTCCGTCCTTACGCGGGCCGGTCTCCCTGCCGGACCTGGTGGCGCGGGCTGGGGCGGTTGCGGATGAGCGACTCGATCTCGGTGGTGCTCACGGAGTCGGTGCGCGGCAGGTAGACGACCTCGCAGACGTCGCGGAACTCGTCGAAGCGCCCCTTCCAGTCGTGGCCCATCACGAGGACGTCGGCCTTGTGCTGGACGAGGTAGTCGCGCTTCTTCTCCAGGCTCTCCTCGCGGAAGACGCCGTCGACGCAGCGCAAGGCGGCGATGATGGCCATCCGGTCCTCCTCGGGCACGAAGGGGAAGCGGCCTTTCTTGCTGAAGTTGAGGGCATCGGTCGACACGCCGACGAGAAGGCGATCGCCCAGGGCCGCGGACCGCTCCAGGATGCGCAGGTGGCCGAGGTGGAACAGGTCGAAGGTCCCGAACGTCAGGACGGTGCGCGGCGTGCGCGGCGTGTGCAGGCCCCCTTTGCTTGCCGTGGCGGGGGCGTGCGGCTCCATCGTGCTTCCGTCCATGCCGCCTCCTCCGATTTACGTTTGTCTGCCGGTCGCACCGGGGCCGGCCCGTGCCCGCATGCGGCCCAAACGGCGGCGCGCCAGGCTCCGGACACGGCCGCGCACGATGGCGCCGCCCGACCGCAGCAGCGGGCCATGCAGGCTCCAGGGCCGGACGCCAAGGGCCTTCCGGACCAAGGGCCAGCCCGTCTGCGGCCGCCGCCCCACCACCAGGAGGAACCCGGCGTCGGCGAGGCGGCGTTCGTGGACGCGCGGATGGGCGCGGAGGAACGGCTCATGGTTCTCGGCGAGCAGCGCCAGCGAGTCCAGGTAGGCGGCGCGGTCGGCGCTGAGGCTGTCGGGGCCGCGCGCGCTCTCCACGAGCCAGTCCTTCACGGCGGCGACGCGCGTCCGCGCGCTGAGCCGGACCACCAGGTCCCAGTCCTCGTGGTAGCGCAGCCGCTCGTCGAAGCCGCCCGCCTCCTCGAAGAGCGCCCGCTCGACCACGAGCGCCGGCGTCGTGATGAGCGACGCCGCCAGCAGCCGCGGGTGCAGGTCGCCCTCGACAGGCCCGTCGCGCCCGTCCCACGAGCGCGGGCGCAGGTGCTCGCCGTCGGGCAGCCTGCGCCGCACGCCGGCGTACGACATCCGCGCG
>JAXDQQ010000018.1:0-6125 GCA_034667805.1 Thermoplasmata archaeon
AGATGCGGACGGCCTCGTCGTAGCTCAGGCCCTGCCGCGTGTCGAAGGGCACCATGCCCATGCTGTAGCCGCGGCCGTCGGCCCCCATCGGGTCGAGGAGGATCGTCATGAAGTTCGCGAAGGGCCCGGCGAAGATGTCGTCGAACGTCGCGCGGATCTCCTCCTGCGTCTTGGGGTACTGCAGCTGCTGCGCCGGCTCGGCGGGCGCACGGCCGATGATCTCGCTGATGAGCGCGTCCGGCGTCCCCTGGTTGATGGCCACCCAGGCGCGCACGACGCGGGTCAGGCTGGCGGTGTTGAACCCCTGCAGGACCGGGTCGGCCTCCAGGTTCTCCGTGAGACGGTCGAGGAACTGGTGCGCCTCCGGCCGCGTCAGGTCGCCTTCCACGATGAGGTAGTTGGAGACGGTGTCGCTCGATCCGCCGAAGAAGAGGTCGTTGATGGACTCGGAGTCGTCGCGGACGCGGTCGCCCTTCGGGTAGTTGAGCTCCGGGTTGCCGAAGGCCTCGACCTGCAGGTGGCCGACGGAGGACAGCGCCAAGCCGGTGCCGATGAGCAACGCCACGCCGACCACGGTGCGGTGGCCGCCGATCCAAGTGGACATGGAGACGATGGCCGGCCAGCCTTTCTCCGGCTTGCGGCGCAGGCCCTTGCGGTCGGTGAGGACCAGAAGCGCGGGGATCATGGTCAGCGCGAAGAGGAAGCACACGGTGAGCGCGATGTTGGCGACGATGGCCAGCTGCGCCATGAGGAGGCTCGGCGAGAACGCCATGAAGGCGAGGCCGCCGATCGTCGTCAAGGTCGCGAGGAACATCGCCATGCCGCCGAGCCCGCCCGCCTGGCGGAACGCCTCGGTGTCCGTGAGCCCCTGCTCCTTGTGGTCGAGGTACTCCGAGACCATCTGGATGCCGTAGTCGATGCCGACGCCGAGGATCAGGGGGATGATGGTGAGGTTGAGCGCCGAGAACGGGATGCCGAGCCAGCCCATGAGGCCGGCCGTCCACACGAACGCCACCGCCAGGTTCACGATGGACACCAGGACGACGCGCGCGTCGCGGAAGGAGAGGTACATGATGAGCAGAAGGCCGAGGCCGACCAGGGGCGCCAGCCGCAGGACGTCGCGCTGCGTGACCTCGCTGGCGTGCGCGTCGAGCGTCGAGACGCCGCGCACCGCGAGGCCGCCCTTGAAGACGTTCCACTCCAGCTCGCACGCCGTGGTGGCGAGCCCGTCGTCGCAGGCCGCCACCGCTGCCTGATAGGCGTCGGCCGCGGCGTACACCTGCTCACCCACGTCGACGCGGCCGGCCTGGCTCGAGTTGAAGAACAGAAGGGTGCGGCCGGCCTGCCACGTCGGCGCCACCACGTCCTTGACGGAATCGTCGGCCGCGTTGGCGCCACGCCACGCCGCCTCGTACAGCAGCTCTCCTTGCGGGTCCGTGCCGGGCATCGTCCACGAGTCCGGGCGCGGCGCGCCGACGCGCTCCAGGTGGCCGCTGACGATCGCCTGCGCGATGGCCGTCTGCGGGTCGTCGCCGAAGAACGCGGAATTGGTGTAGTTCACGGTCTTGATGATGCCGGCGAGGTCGATGGCGTACTCCGCTGCGGGGGCGTGTGCGCTCAGGAAGTGGAACACCTCCTCCATGCCTCGCACGTAGGCCTCGTCGGTGATGTTGCCGCAGTTGGCGTCCGACAGGCGGAACGGCAGCTGGCCCTCGCTGACGGCGCCGCACTTGTCGGCGTCGATCTGGTAGAACACCGTGGCGAAGTCGTAGAAGCCGCGGAACTCGGCGCTGGCGTTCTGCGCGGCGTCGGTGTGCGGGTTGCCCTGCGGCATGATGTCGAGCAGGTCGGCCTCCGTCGAGAGCCGCGTCATCCCCAAGCCCATCACGGCGGTCAGAAGGACGATGCCGGCGATGGCCGAGCCCGGGCGCGCGGCGCACAGCAGCGAGAGCCGGCCGAGGGCGCGGCCGAGGGCGGACGTCCGGGTCACCGCCATCGCCTAGCGACCGGTCCGCCAGGCCTTAGGCTTGTCGAGCGGGCTGCCGCGGTTTGGCGGGCTGCGAAGCAGGCTTAGCCGCAGAGAGCGCAGAGACCGCCGAGCTCGGCCTCTGCGTCCTCTGCGCTCTCTGCGTCCGCCCCTGCCCGCAGTACGGCAACCTCACTACGGAAGGCCGCCAGGGTCGCCGGCTTTCCCGAACTCCATGGCGCCGCCCTGGACGCGCGTCTCGGCCTCCGCCTGGGCTTCCTTCGCCGCCGCCTTCGCCTTGGCGCGGTCCACGATCTTGCGGCCCTCGTTGATGGCGGTCTCGACCAGGAGCTCCTCGGTCTCGATGGACTGGTCGCGCAGCTTTCGGGCGGCGACGCGGATGGCCAGCTCGCGGGCGTTGCCGGGGTAGCCCTTGTCGATGAGCCGGATGATCGAGCGGGCGCGCAGCGGCAGGTATGCCAGGACGAGGAGGCCGACGAGCGGGATGACGAGGAACAGCGTCGCGATGGCGTAGGCGATGGGGAACCAGCGCGGCCACAGCAGGCCGACGACGGCGCTGCCCAGGACCAGGATGACGCCCACCGTCAGGAAGACGACGAGGACGCGGATGAGGCGGACGATCCGCTGCAGCTTCTCCGATGCCTCGCGCAGACGTTCGTCCACCATGGCCCAGAGCGATTGCAGCCAGTCCAGCACGGGCTTGCAAGTCCCGGGGTCGCTCTAAGGGCTTTCGTTGAGACCTCCTCTGGGCATCAGGAAAGGCCAACGTTTTTGGAAGCCGATGCGGCGCCGTTCCTGCCTCGTGAAGGTTCAACGTCTTCCGACGCCGACTCCTGCAGGTTCCACTACCACGGCAGGCGGCATCGCGCGACGCGCCGCCATTTCACGTTTCCACGAGGGCCCAGTCGTGGCCATCGCGCTCGCCGACGACGCCGACGGCGGAATGCGGTCCAACCTCGTTCGGGGAATGGAACGGGGCCACAGGGTGGACTGCGACGCCCCCGGAAAAATGAAACCAGCCGGCCACCGTCAATCCCGGCGGCGCAACGCATCCCGCGACGCCTGGTCCGCCTCGGCGTTCTCCTCGCGCGGCACCCACTCCAGCTTCACTGCGGAGAACCGCTGCAGCAGGCCTTTCGCCTCCTCGTGGAGGGCCTTGAGCCCGGGCGCCTTGACGGCGTATTCGCCGCTCAGTTGGCGCAGCACGAGCTGCGAATCGCCATGCACCGTCACCGCATCGGCGTCCATGGCGAGGGCGTGGCGCAGGCCGAGGACCAGGCCGTGGTACTCCGCCTGGTTGTTGGTGCCGCGCCCGAACGGCTTGCGCAAGACCTTGCGCTCCCGGTCGGTCTGCACGACGGCGCCGGCGCCCATGGGGCCCGGGTTGCCCAGGCAGCAGCCGTCGAACCAGACCGTGGCGTGCACGCAACCGCGACCCAGGTGGCTGGACTTGGCGTTGCCGATTGCCGACGGCACCGACCGTGCCACCGGACCGCGGATCTCGCGGAATCCCGCGGAACCTGTTCCGCGAGGTCCGCGGGCTCCGCGGTTCGTCGGAGTCTAGGCCGCGCCGCCGCCGTGGTCGTGCTCGTCCTCGGTCTCGCCGTCCTCGGAGTCGGGGGAATCCCCGATGTGGCCGTCCGAGACGTCGACGCTGCCCGAGCCGGTCTCGATCTCGACGACGGTCTTGACGGCCGCCGCGTCGAAGCCGTTGGAGACGACCTCGGCGTGGTCCTCGTCCTCGTCGAGCGTGTCGGCGTCCTCGAGGTCGACCTCGACGGTGCCGGAGCCGGCGTCCGCCGTGACGTGGTAGGCGTGCTCGGGGCCGGTGAGGAGCTTCAGGGTGATGTCGCCCGAGGAGGCCGACAGGGTGTACGCGCCGCTGGCGAGCCCGTGCGCCTCGATGTCGATGGTGCCCGAGCCGGCGTCGGCCTCGAGGGTGTCGAAGACGCCTTCGAGCTCGATGCTGCCGGACGAGACGTCGATGGTGGCCTTGCCGACGCGCATCTCTTCGCCCGTCAAGGTGCCGGACGAGAGGTTGGCCTCGAGGACGTCCGCCTGGATGGTGCTGAGGTCGGCGTCGCCGGAGGAGGTCTCGATGCTGAGCAGGCCGGCGTTGAGCTCGTCTGCCATGATGGAGCCGGAGGAGACGGTGAGCAGGAACGACGGGCCGCGCAAGCCGCTGACGTCGATGGCGCCGAAGGAGGCGTCGGCCGTCAGGTCGTAGGCGGGGCCGGCCGGCAGGGTGACTGTCATGGTGACCTCGACCCAGTTGCCGGTTCCGATCTGGACGCCGGGGATCATCTGCTGGGCGGGCTTCTCGCGCACGACGGTCGTGAGGTGCAGGCCATCGGCCTCCATGACGTCGTCGTGCGTCAGCTCGACTCGGTCGAGCGCGTCGCTGGCCTCCTGCTCGGTGAGCCCGCGGCCCTCGAGGGTGGCCTCGATGCTGTAGCCGTCGCCCTCGCCGGGCACGACCGTGATGGAGCCGGCGTCGGCGCCGGCGAAGACGGTGCCCAGGGAGGCGCCGCCGAAGTCGTTGCTGATGGTGATGGTGCGGCGCGCCCAGGAGCCGGGGATCTGCTGGAGGTCCATTCCGGTCTCGACGGCGCCGTCGTCGCGCTGCGGGGAGCCATGCGAGCCGGGCTCGCCGGCGGGGACGCCGGCTTCGGGATCGCCCTGGAACAGGTCGGTCTGGAAGCCTTCGGAGGGTTGCTCGGTCGGCAGGGCCGCGGTGTCGCTGGAGGACGCGCATCCGGCGAGGGTGGCGGCGATCAGGGCCATGAGGAGCATGGCCGGCAGGGGGCGCATGACAGGAGAGGCCGCCGTCCTGCTATACAAGCATCTTGGGTGCAGCGTCGATGCCCGCGCCAGGAGGGGCCCAGAAGGAGGAAAGAGGCCCGTGGAACCCGCGGGTGGCGGTGGGAGAAGGGAAAGAGGACCAAGGCGCACGGTCAGGTCGACGGATCCGACGACAGGATGACCGGCATCGGGTCGCACGTGCACTCGATCGGCGGCTGGTCGTGCCACGTGGACACCTTGCAGTCCTTGCTGACGTCCACGCCGGAATGGGGGCCCATGTAGGCGAAGTAGTCGCTGGTGGCGACCGACGTCTCTTCGCATCCGCACGAGGCGCGTGCCCCGAGGTCGCAGCAGGTGGCATCGGCGCTGTCGCACGCCTGGTCGTCGCAGCGGTTGCCGCCTTCCTGGTCCACGCAGACGTTGGCGGAACAGTCGCTGTGGGTCTCCGCGGCGACCACCGTCCCGACGGGCAGGTGGATGGCCGAGGTCACCGGCTCGATGCTCTGCTCGGGGCAGCGCAGCGGCGTCGGGCAGACCGTGGCGCAGGGGGGCGGGCACGTCGTGTAGCAGGGGGACGGGCACGGCGCGAAGCAGCAGCCGGACGTGAAGCACTGCGGCGGCGGGATGACGCTGGGCGGCGCGGCCTGCGCCGGCGGGAGGGCCAGCGCGACGACGGCGACGAGCGCCGCGGCGAGGAAGACGCCCTTCATCCGAGCACCTGGGGGACGGCGTCGACCTCGAGGGGCATGCAGGCGCACATGATGGTGCAGCTGTCGGCGACGACGTGGACGGGGCCGGCGGTGTAGTAGATGGTCGAGTCCCAGAAGCCGCTCGGGCAGTCGTAGGTCTCGCCGGTCGTGACCGTGCAGTCGCGGTTGACCTGGTAGAACGGGTGCGGCGTAGGCAGGGCCATGTTGGTCTCGATGACCTGCGGGGCCGTCGGCTTGGACGTCTGGCAGGTGCAGTCGTACGATGCCCGGTCGATGTCGCAGCAGCTGGCGGTCCCGTTGTCGCAGGACTGCTGGTTGCACGGGTCGTTCGTCGAGACGCAGGCGTCCGCCGAGCAGTTGCTGTTGGTGTTGGCGGAGGCCGACGGCAGGCCGTAGGCGGGGACCACGCCGAGCGTGATCAGGCTGTAGAGGGTGTCCGTCCCGGCCGTCGGGCAGCGCAGGATGGGCGGCGGGCAGGTCAGCACCGTGCAACAGGGCGCGAAGCAGCACGAGCTCTGGATGGTCTGGCAGGGGGGCGGGACCGCGGTGGCCTGGCTCGACGGGATGGCGGCGAGGGCGGTGAGCAGGACGGTCGCGGCGATGAGCAGCTGGGTCTTCATGGGGTC
>JAXDQQ010000019.1:0-7687 GCA_034667805.1 Thermoplasmata archaeon
GGCACAAGGTCCAGGTCGCCATCTCCGTCGGGGACGGCGCCGCCATCGCCCTCGACATCCTGAGCGCCATCAAGGGCAAGCCGTTCCACGACTTCGACGTCCTGCCGGCCTCCACCGCGGACACCGCTGCCGCACGGCCGCCGCGCCCGGAGCCAGGTGCGCCCCATGCCGCGCGCCACGCGGAACCGGAAGCCCGCAAGCCGTTGCCCTGATTCAGAGGAGTCCTTGGTGGGTCGGCGGCATCAGACGCCGGCGCAGCCGTGCCAGGCGATGACGTCGCCGGGCTTGAACTCCATGTCCGTGATGCCCAGCGGGGCCGTCTTGCCGTTGACGTCGTAGCACCAGTCGGAGAAGTAGCCCTGTCCTTCGATGGACTCGACGCCGAAGCCGAAGCTCCCGGGACCGCTGAAGACGATGTCGCGTCCCCACGCGACGAGGGCGTCGTGCACGTTGGGGTGCGGCGGGTGCTCGATGCCTGCCGCCTCGTACTGGGGCTTCGACAGGTAGGCGTCGATGTCGAACCAGACCTCGTCCGCGATGGCCGCGTGCGGCGGGACGACCGGGAACTGGGCGCTGAGCCTGGTGGACGCGAGCCGCACGAAGGTGACATTGACGACGACCGAGTGGACGCCATCCTCGACGCGGACCTTGGTCGCGGTCTGGCCGTAGTCGAGCGGCTGCGTGGTGAGGCTCCAGCGTCCCTGCTTCGCCTCGATGGAGGGGCCGCCGTCGATGGACACGAGCGCATCGTGGTTCACGGAGCCGGTCACCGTCGTCGTCTCGGTCTGCGTCGGCGCCGGCGGGTCGACGGTGACGCCGATGGGGGCCGGGTCCTGGGCAAGCGGGTCGATGGAGGATTGGGAGGAGGACGAGGACGAGGACGTCGAGGTGCCAGCGGCAGGTGAGGGGTCCGAGCAACCCGCGAACGACAAGGCGAGCAGGACGAGGACGACGGCGACAAGGGGCTGGCGGTTCATTTGCGGCTCCGAAGGCCTACGAGGGCAAGGGCGAAGAGAAGGAAGGCGACGGGAACGAACCCAGGCGCAGGCGAGTCGCGGTCGCCAGGCAGGTCGACGGCGAAGCCGGGCACCGTGAACCCGAGCGACTGGTCCGGCGAGGCGCGGTCGTTGCCCTCGCTGCGGTACTCGAGCCTGTGCCCGCCGGCGGCGAGGCCTTCGAACCGGATGCGCCAGTCCTGGCCGGTGTCGCGGCGCTCCCACGCGCCGCCGTCGAGGCGCCACACGACCCCCGTCGCGTTGCCGTCGGCGTGGCGGCCTTCGACCTGCACGGCCTCCTCGGTGGCGGTCGCCGTTGCGGTCGGCGCGAGGAGCGGGAGGGCCCGCCAAGCGGCCACCGCGGCCGGCGACGGTGGGAAGGTGGCGGTGAGGTTGGCCGCGGCGTCGAAGCGCTCGCCGCCGTCCGAGGCGTTGGTGGCGATGACGTGGTTGCCGTTGGCGGAGAGGACGGCGAGCCAGGCCTTGCGCTCCGTCGGCTTCGAGGCGAGGCCGGGCGCCGTCCAGTCGACCTGCCACTCGCGCATCAAGGTGCCGTCGGGGCGGTAGGTGATCTCCTGCTCGTTCGGGATGACCAGGAGGCTCTCCGAGCCGGAGGGGATGGCGAACTTGCCGCCGTCGATGGAGAGGTCGAAGCCGCCTTGCGGGGCCGGGGCTGGCAGGGCGTCCGGCCCGCCGGTGACGCGCACCGTCAGGCGGTAGGTCTGGCCGACGTCCCACCCAGCGGGCAGGCCCTCGAGCTCGGCGGATGCCTCGGGCGGCGTGAAGGGGAACGGCGCCACCGTGTGGCACGAGAGGCAGGTGGCGCCAGCCCGTCCCGAGAAGCCAGGCGAGGCGGCGAAGTTGGCGCCAGCGTCCTGGGCCAGCCACGCGGCGCCGGGCAGGAAGCCCAGCAGGAGGGTGGCGGCCAGGAGGCGGTTCAAGCCCACTTGTCGGCCGTCAACCAGGCTGGACAGAAGAAAAGGCCTGTGTCAAAGCTGGTTGAGCCGAGCCACTGGATGGCGCCGATCGGGGTGGTCGCTCGCCGGCGGATGGAGCGCAATCGGCTAAATCCGGGTCGTGGGTCGGCTGAATCAGCCTCCATGCCCCGCGACCCCGTCCCGACGCCGGAGGACTACGCCGCCCTCCTCGGCCCCGTCGACGCGGAGCAGGTCAAGAAGGTCGTCGGCCTCGGGAAGAAGGCCTGGCCGTATTCGTTCAAGGCCGAACGAGACCTGGCCAGGCTTCGAGCTGCGCTCGAAGCCAAGTTCCAGCCCGGCATGAAGGGCAACGCGCCGGGGGAGAAGCGGTACAAGGTCGCCGGGCGGCTGCGCGCCAAGCGCGGCTCCGGCGGCATCGCGTTCCTCGACCTCGAAGGCCAAGACAGCAAGGTGCAGGCGATCCTCGACAAGGCCGAGATGGGCGACGAGGCCTTCACCGCGGTCCTGCACCTGCTCAACGAAGGCGACTTCGTCGGCGTCACGGGCTACGGCATGCGCTCCAAGCGCGGCGAGCCCTCGATCGGCGCCGAGAAGGTCCAGCTCCTGTCGAAGGCGCTCGTGCCGTTCGTCGACCTCGGCGGCTCCGACAACCCCAACCGCTACTCCAAGCCGTACCTCGCCTACATGCAGGGCCCCTCGGCGCGCGACGTGCTCGTCAAGCGCGCGCTCATCACGCGCACCGTGCGCCAGGTCCTGGAGAAGGACGGCTTCGTCGAGGTCGCGATCCCGGTCCTGGAGAAGCTCTACGGCGGCGCCAACGCCAAGCCGTTCACGACGCACTCCAACGCGAAGGACTCCGACATGTTCCTGCGCATCAGCCTCGAGCTGGCCTTGAAGAAGCTCCTCGTCGGCGGCCTCGAGCGCGTCTACCACATCGGGCCCGTGTTCCGCAACGAGGACATCGACACGACGCACAACCCGGAGTTCACGCTCATGGAGTGCTACGCCGCCTACTGGGACTACACCCAGATGATGCGGCTCACCGAGAAGCTCTTCCAGAAGGCCGTCGCGGCCGTCAACGGTGGCAGCCTGCAGCTCAAGCGCCCGGACGGCACCGTCCTGGACTTCACCAAGTTCGAGGTCGTGACCATGTACGACGCCATCCGCGCCCACGGTGGACCTGACCCCAAGACGGTGACGGACGAGGAGATCCAGGCCATCCTGGCGAAGAACGACGTGCACATCCGCGGCGGCTACGTGCGCGGCCTCGGCATCGCCAAACTGTTCGAGGTCTTCGCGGAAAAGAAGCTCGTGCAGCCGACGTTCGTGATCGACCACCCCCGCGAGACGACGCCGCTCTGCAAGGCCCACCGCAAGGACCCTGACCTTGTCGAGCGTTTCGAGCTCTTCATCGGCGGCATGGAGCACGCCAACGCCTACTCCGAGCTCAACGACCCCTTCCTGCAGGCGAAGCTGTTCAAGGAGCAGGAGGAGCGCAAGAAGGCCGGCGACGAGGAGACGCCGCCGACGGACCACGAGTTCATCGAGGCGCTCAAGCACGGCATGCCCCCGGCGGGCGGCCTGGGCGTCGGCATCGACCGCATGGTGATGACGATCCTCGGCATCGACTCCATCAAGGCCGTGCTGCCGTTCCCCCAGGTCAAGTAGGGTGCCCACCGCCGCCATCCTGCATTGCCCGCGTTGCGGCCTCCAGCACGTGGAGAAAGGCAAGTGGGCCACCTTCGACCATCGCAAGCACCTCTGCTACGGGTGCGGCCGCTTCTTCGAGGTCCCGGGACCAAACGTCGGCGTGGCCTCGCTCGAAAGCCCGCAAGGTCGGCCGTATCCTTAAGTGGAAGTCGCCAGTCGGCCGCCTCAACTGGGCCTTTAGTGTAGCTTGGATAGCACAGAAGCCTCCGGAGCTTCAGACCCGAGTTCGAATCTCGGAGGGCCCGCTCGGTAGGATAGTAGGGTAGGGGGATTGGAGGGCAGGGCGAGCGTCGCTCACCATCGCAGGCGAGCCAGCGGGGCAAGCAGCGCGACGACCCACACCGTCGCTTGCGAGGGCATCAGGAGCGCGAAGCTGGGCAGGTCCACCGCCAGCGGCACTAGCGCCGGGCCTCGTCCGCGTAGTCTTCGCCGAAGGTCGTGCCGTCGTCCGGGAGCTCGAGCTCGACGGTGTCCTTCAGGCCCGAGCGCGCGGCCAGGTCGTCGTCGCCGCGGAACGCCCGGCGGACCGGGCGGGTGACGTGGCGGATCTCCTCGCGCGCCGCGATGAGCTGCGCCTTGGCCTCCATCTTGCCTTGGGCGGCCTTGCCCTTGCCGGCGGCGAAGGCGATGGCGGCGAGCAGGCCGTAGGCGACGGCGACCACGAACGCCCCGCGCGGGTAACCGAGGCGGAGGTTCAGCCACTGCACGAGACCGACGGTAAGGGCCGTGAACGCGATGGCCGCGATGACGCCCCCGGCGACCTTGAGCCCGAGGCCCTTGGCGAGCCCTGAGGTCCAGGAGCGCAGGGCTCCCGTGAGCTCCTCTGCCAACGTCGGCGGGGCCTCGCGCGCGCGGCGGGCGGTCTCGGCCACTGCGCGGGCGCGCACGCGCGTCTTGTCGACGGCCTCGGACACCTTGTCCTCGACCTGGTCGAGCTTGGCGCGCAGCCGTTCCGAGCGCGGCGACGGGTGGGACGCGAACGTCTCGCTGGCCCGGTGGAGCGTCTGCTGCAAGGGGGTCTCCGGCTCTTCCCGCTCCAGGCCATCGGCGAGCCCGTCGGCGGCGCCTTCGAGGTAGGCGGACGGTTTGGCGAGTGGATCGGGCGAGGGAGCGGCCATGCGGGTCCAAGGAACGTCGGGCGACGTTCAAGACTGCGGTCCGGGAACCTGGATACGTCGTCGTCGGATGTCGCCACGTCCCGAATCAGAGCGTTGAACTCCACCGGAGCATGACGGATGGGCATGGCCGCCAAGCAATCTAGCAGCTCCAGCAACCCGACCGCCGACGACTCCTCGGACACCTCCTTCGGTTCCAACGCCTCGACCAGCTCCGACGCCGGCCACAGCGCCGACGAGATCCGCGAGGCCGTCAAGGAGAAGGTCGGCAAGGGCGTCGCCGCCGTGGCCGGCGTGGCCGACGGCATCAACGAGACGATGGAGGAGACCCGCCTCGACGAGACGGCCGAGCAGGCGATCCGCCAGGTCGGCGAGACCGCCCACAAGGTCGTCCGCGCCGTCGCCGAGGAGACCGACAACATCCGCTCCGCGCTCAAGGGCGAGGAGGCCCCGCACGCGGGCGAGGACTCCGGCTCCAGCGAGTCGGGTTCGTCCTTCGGCTCCAGCGAGTCCGGCTCGTCCAATGGCTCCGGCACCCCCGGCCTCGCCTCCGACGCCACGTATGGCGCCAGCTCGTTCGCCGCCTCCTCGACGGGCGGCCTCGAGGAACCGAGCTCCCAGGAAGAAGAGTAGCCGCACGTCGCGACTCGTCGAAGGGACGCGGCGCAAAGCCAACCCATGGCCTACGGCAGGCCTTGGCTCGCGCCTACCCCCCTGAACGGCCGGCGGCCGTGGCTGGGCCATGGCCACCAAGCCATTCCAGCCCTCTTCCCAAGCCCAGCCCACGACCAACGAAGTCGACCTGACGCCCGTCCTGTCGGAGCTGCGCCGCATCGGCGACCTGCTCGACGCGCGCCTGCCCGCCAGCGACGGCCAGCCCGCCGTGTCGCTCAAGCCCGGCCCCGCGCCCATCCCGCTCGACGCGGCCGGCGAAAAGGTGTTCGAGGCCCTGCGCGCCTGGCGCCTGGAGCGCGCCCGCAAGGACGGCCTGTCGCCGTACATCGTCGCCTACGACCGCAGCCTGCGCCAGGTCGCGCGCGAGCGCCCGTCGAGCCTCGAGGGCCTGCAGGGCATCCAGGGCTTCGGGCCCGCGAAGGCCATCAAGTACGGCCCCGAGCTCCTCGAAGTCCTGGCGAAGGCCGACTGACGCGACCGCCCAATCAACGGGCCACGGATTGCACGGAAACACGGAACCGCTTTTCCGTGTCATCCGCGAAATCCGTGGCCCGGTCGGCGGAGCAGCCGGGCTTTTCCACCTCCTCCCCAATCGCCGTCGCGTGCCTGAGCCGAAGTCACCCCCGAAGACGCCGCCCAAGACGCCCCCTGGCGACGTGCCGCCGGTGGACGTCGAGGCCTTCCTCAACGAGATGAAGGTCCAGTTCGGCGCCCTCGGCAAGCAGTTCAAGGAGGTCGCCGACAAGGTGGGGGAGGAGGCGCAGTACGTCTTCGACAAGGAGCTGGCGCGCGCCTTGGCCAAGCACCCGGACCTCTACGCCGAGGTGCGCAAGACGCTGCGGCAGATCAAGAAGACCGCCGACAAGGCCGCCGAGTCGCTCGGCCTCAAGCCGGAATGACGCCCACGAGCCGCAGAGACCGCTGAGCCTCTGCGTCCTCGGCGCTCTCTGCGGCTAGTTGGGCGGCGCAGCGCCTCGCCGGTTCTGCACGTAGAACCACAGCGTGAGCCCGCTCAATGCGACGGCTGCGACGAGGATCATGGCGAGGCCGGTCGCGCTGAGCGCCTTGTCCTCGCTCAAGAGGAGCCCGGCCCCGACGAGCAGGTCGGCGAGGAACGCGACCCAGACGACCAGGATGACGAGTCCGCGCCGGGCCACGAAGCGGCGACGCGGGAGGCACTTAGGGCCTTTGCGACGCGACGCCGACCAAACAGGGATTTCGGTGAAAACGGGGACTTATGTTCCCCGGGGCTCCCCGCAATCCCTGTTTTGGGGCGTCGTCAGGCGGCCGGCAGCGGCCCGGGCAGCGGCTTGAGCGGCCCCGCCATGCCCGGCGTGCCGACCAGCTGGCCGTCCGCGACGACCGCCTTGCCGGCGAGGAACGTGTGCGTCGGGAAGACGGCCTTGAGCCCGTCGTACGGCGACCAGCCGCACTTGGAATGGAGTTCGCGGGAATCGACCTTCGTTGGCTTCTTCAGGTCGTAGATGGCGAAGTCGGCACGCATGCCGGGCTCCAGAACGGCGCGGTCCTTGATGCCCAGCAGGTTCGCGGGGGCGACCGTCACGGCGTCGACCACACGCGCGAGCGGGAGCTTCGCTCCCACTTGGGCGAGCATCAGGGGAACCATCGTCTCGACGCCGGGCACGCCGCTCGGCGCGTTGTGGAAGTTGTCCTCCTTCTCGACCTTGGTGTGCGGCGCGTGGTCGGACTCGAGGATCGGGATCTTGCCGGCGGCGAAGGCCTCCCACAACGCCTTGCGGACGGCGGGGCTGCGCAGGGGCGGGTTCATCTTGCCGTAGGCGTGGCTCAGGCCCGCCGTCGTGTCCAACAGAAGGTGGTGGGGGCAGGCGCCGAGGCTGAACTTCGCCGTGCTGGCCGCCGCGACGGCGTCGGGGCTGGCGATGTGCGCGATGTGGATGGGCGGCGCCTTCTTCACGCCGGCGAGGGCCTTCATCGCGTCGTAGATGGCCTCGACCTCGGCCAGCGGCGGGCGGGCCAGGTCATGGTCCTCGAGGGTGCCCTCGTTGCGGCGCAGCTGCTGCAGGATGCGCTGCGACTCGCAGTGCAAGGCGACGGGGCGCCCCGCCTGGCCGGCGGCCTTGAGGATCTCGGCGAAGCGCGCCTGGTCCTCGAGCAGGAGGTCACCCGTGCTGGCGCCGAGGTAGGTCTTGACGCCGACGGCCCACTTGAGCATCTCCGGGAGTTCGCCCGTGTACCAGGTGCCGCCAGCCCACGCGGCGTAGTCGACGAGCGA
>JAXDQQ010000020.1:0-5477 GCA_034667805.1 Thermoplasmata archaeon
CCAACGGCAACGGCATCGACCTCAACCGCCAAGCTCCCACCTTGGGCTGGCAGCGCCCTGACCGCGACCCCGTCGGCGAGCCCGAGGCGATCGGCTACTACAACTGGATGCTGACGCAGAACATCACCTGGGCGTACGGCATCGACATCCACGGCATGCTCAACCACCAGAACTTCGCCGCCATCATGTTGCCCGCGGGGTCCATGACGCCGCAGGAGATGCAGCGCAGCGTCCGCCTGGCCGAGACCCTCAAGACGCGCGTCAACGAGGACCCTCACTTCGCGAACTGGAAGCAGGCTTTCGCGACCGGTGAAGGCGCCGAGGATGCCACGGCCGCCCAACGCGACGCTGCGTGCACGCCGGTCCCGATCGACCGCGTTCCGCATTGCCCGCTTGCCGGCAGCGCACTCGCGGCCGCCGGCAGCACCACGTTCGCCGAATACTACACCGTCATCGACGCCATCGGGTACACCGACTCCGGCTTCAACGGCGACTACTTCGCGCAGGACTCCGGCCTCAACGCCCCTGGCTACGACATCGAGCTGGCGTACAACCACATCACGACCGACTCGCAGTACGAGGGCCCCGGCTCCATCTTCAACGACTACCACGTGAAGATCGTGCGCGAGATCGTCAAGTCCTTCATGGACGCCTCCGCCCTCGACGTCAAGATCAGCTTCGAGACGCGCGGCCTGCGCACGCTCTACGTCGAGCCCTCCTTCGTCGCCACGTCGCTGGACGACTTCGACGCCGCCACCGGCCAACTCAAGACGCCGGGCGGCTGGGCCGACGAGAACCCCGGCGACGACCTGTGGGACTACGGCAAGAACGGTGGGTTCACCGCCCGCCCGGCGCAGTACTGGGAGGACCTCAAGCCCTTCGTGCGCAACGGCAACGAGCCCGGCGTCCTCACCAAGACGACCGCCGGCACGCTCACCGCCGAGCAGCTGGCCCTCTTCGACCAGCTCGTCATCCCCGGCTCCGCCATCGACGACCTCGAGACCGACCCCGCCAAGATCGCGGCCATCAAGTCCTGGGTCGAAGGCGGCGGCAACCTGGTCCTGACCGACGAGGCGCTGCGCTTCCTCGACCTCTCCGGCGTCACCTCCGGCGCCGTCGACACCGTCTCGCAGTACATGGGCGGCATCGGCATCGTGGACCTCACCAAGCCGGTGTTCTACGAGTACCAGGACACCTCGAGCGACGCCAACCGCAACGTGCGTGGCGGCGTCAAGCAGACGGTCGAGCCCACGCCCCTCGGCTTCGAGACCGGCGCGAACGCCGTCCCGAACTGGTTCGTCGACGCGGCGAAGTTCAGCGCCCTCGGCGGCGAGGACTGGGGCCGCGCGTGCGGCACCACGAACCTGGGCGACAAGTGCGAGCAGAATGGCGTCGGCCTCGGCAAGGTCAAGCTCGGCGAAGGCCAGATCCAGTTCATCGGCGCCCTCTTGCCCGACCCGACGGAGGAGTTCTACCACCCGTACCGCCTCGACCCCTACGCCACCACGTACTCGGGCAACCAGATCCTGCGCAACATGCTCTACATGGGCAACGTCATCGACAACCCGCCGGTCGTCCTGGCGGGCGGCGACATCGTGCAGTCCGACAACGAGCCGACGCTGGCCCCGGGCGAGCAGGCCCCCGCCGCCGAGGGCGGCAAGGACTCGCCGGGCCTGGGCGCCATCGCCCTGCTGGGCGCGGTCGCCATGGCCCTGGTGGCCGTGCGCCGCCGCCGGTGAGGCGCATGCGGCTGTTGGCCGTCGCGGCGGCCGTCGCCTTCGTGGCGATGGCGCTCGCTGGCTGCAGCGGCGGCAAGGCCAAGGACGACGGGGCGGGCGCATCGGCGGACCCCAACGCCCTGCCGATGCTGCACGGCTACGTCTTCGACCCGGCCATCCGGCCGCTCGCCGGCGTCACCGTCAAGGTCCTCGACACCAACGCGTCGGTCGTGACCGACGCCGAGGGCTTCTTCGGCTTCGAGGCCCTGCCAGCAGAGCAGTTCCTCGTCATCGTGGCCACGCTCGACGGCTTCATGCCCGGGTCGAAGCAGGTCACGCTGACGTTGGACGCGCCGGTGCGGCTGAACTTCACGCTGACCCCGGTCCCCGTGCAGACGCCGCGCATGACGACGGCCAAGCTCGACATGGTGGTCGAGTGCCAGCTCGGGACCGCGGCCAACGGCGACAACAACACCTACGGCTGCGGCACCGGCACTCAAGACATCGACTCGTGGGACATCCCCGTCGAGGCCGGCCTCGCCGGCGCCGTGATCGAGGTCTTCTGGGAGCCCACCACGGACGCGGCCGCCTCGATCGGCGCGCGGCTGGAGACGCTGGAGCTTGGCCAGCTGAACCTCGTCCTTTCCGAGGTCGTGGGCACGAGCCCGCTGCGCCTCAGCGTCCCGCAGACGATGGCGACGCGCTACTACACCGCGGGCGGCCTCATGCGCCTCACCGTCTACGCGGCACCCAACTCCGACGAGACCGAGGTCGGCGTCGGGGCGTCCCTGCTCTTGGAGCAGCCCCTGACGTCCTACGCCAGCTTGTTCTACGTCGCCCCGCCGGACCCGGCGTATTCCATCGCCAACGCCTCCTAGCGGGCTGGCGCCCTGCCGCAAACGCCAAAGAGTCCCCCCGGGCGTTGCCGGCCCGTGGACGCGAGGTGGTTGGTGCCGCTCATCCTGCTGGCAGGCTGCCTCGACCACGGGGGGGCACCGGCCGGCCTCCCCGTCGACGAGAACGGCGACCCGCTTCCGACCCTGCACGGCGTCGTCGTGGACGGCGCGATCCGGCCCCTCGCCGGCGCCGAGGTGCGGTTCCTCGCCTACGGCGTCAACGCGACGACGGACCAGGAGGGCCGCTACGAGATCCTCCGACCGACGGGGACGGCCGAGAACGTCCTGGTCACCGCCTTCATGCAGGGCTTCGTCCCGCTGACCCACCAGGTGCAGGTGTCGGGCCATCGCTCGACCAAGATGGACTTCGTCCTCGACGTGGATGCCACCACGATCCCCCACATGGACGTCCTCAAGCAGCGCGGGCTCGCCAGCTGCCTGGCGATCGCGGCCGCCCCCGGCGCTCGCCAGGAGGTCGGCTGCGACGACGACGAGGCCTACTACGACGGCGAGCCGGAGCCGGCCCTGCCGCCGTCCATCTGGGACCTCAACCCCACGCCCGGCCTGGCCGGCGTCGTCGTGGAGGTCCACTGGGAGGCCTCCACGGACGCCTCCCGGCAACTGCTGGCGCGCCTGCGGGCTCCGCAGGCCGGGGGACAGCCTGCGGAGGTCGTGGCGGAGACGGTCGGGGAAAGCCCCCTCCGCCTCGAGATCCCCGCCGACATGGCGCGCTCGTTTCCCCGGTGGACGGCCATCCGCCTCTACGTCGAGCTGGCGCCCTCGGACGGGATGCCCCTGGCGGCGGACAACGACCAGGCCTTCGACGCCTTCGCGACGCTGTTCTACATCGACCCCGCGCCCCCCGGCTACACGCTGGGCTGAAGCGTGGCCTGGAGGTGGCCTTGCCCGTTTCGCAAAGGATTCCGGCGGGGACCCGTTCGCTCAGGGCATGGCCGCGCCACGACGCCCGCCCGCAAGCCGCAAGGGACCAGCGCACCGCGGCGGCAGCCGCCGCGGGAGGCCGCAAGCCCGGCGCCGGCGAGCGTCGCCGGAGCCAGAGCCTGGACTGCGCATCGTCCGTCCCTCCTCCGAATGGCACCGGATGGTCCGCGTGACCGAGCGGCCTCGCTAGGGGTCTTGAGCGAAAAGAAAGGGGAGGGGAAAGGAAGAGGCGAACGTGTGCTTTGCCGGGACGTGCGCTGCTGCGCGGTCCCGGCGCGCGCTCGTAGGCCTGAGGGCCTACGAGCGCAGCATGATCTCGATGTTCACGCCGTCAGGGACCTGGATGCGCATGTGTTGCCGCAGGGCGCGGTCGTCAGCGTCCAGGTCGATGAGGCGCTTGTGCACGCGCATCTGCCAGCGGTCCCAGGTCTCCGACCCCTCGCCGTCCGGCGCCTTGCGGGCCGGGACGATGAGCTTCTTGGTCGGCAGCGGGATCGGCCCGGCCATGGAGACGCCGGTGCGCTCGGAGATCTGCTTGATCTGCGCGCAGACGGAGTCGACCTTGGTCGGGTCGGTGCCGGTCAGGCTGATGCGTGCCTTCGCGTTGGCCATGGTGGTCCTCCCGTAGGAGGAGGTCCGCGTTAGCGGGCCTCGACGTCGATGGCGACACCGACGGCCACGGTCTGGCCCATGTCACGGATGGCGAAGCGGCCCAGGGGCGGGAAGTCGGTGGCCTTCTCGACGACCATCGGGCGCGTCGGGGTGATCTTGACGATCCCCGAGTCGCCGGTCTTCATGAAGGACTTGTCCTCCTGCTCCTTGCCCGCGCGGACGACCTTCTTGATCTCCGTGAAGGTGCACGCGTTCTGCGCCGTGTAGGCGTGGAAGACGGGCGTGTAGCCGACGGTGATGACCGACGGGTGGTTCAGCACGATGACCTGGGCCGTGAAGGTCTTGGCGACCTTGGCCTTGTTGTCGGTCGGCGCGCCGACGTCGCCGCGGCGGATGTCGTTCTTGGCGAGGCCACGGCAGTTGAAGCCGACGTTGTCGCCAGGGATCGCCTGGGGCAGCATCTCGTGGTGCATCTCGACCGACTTCACTTCAGCGGTCTTGTCGCTGGGGTTGAAGTGGATCGTCATGCCGGGCTTCAGGACACCGGTCTCGACCTTGCCGACGGGCACGGTGCCGATGCCGGTGATCGAGTAGACGTCCTGGATCGGGATGCGCAGGGGCTTGTCCGTCGGCTTGTTGGGCAGCGCGAAGTTGTCGAGCGCGGCGATCAAGGTCGGGCCCTTGTACCAGGGCATCTCCGGGGCTGGCTTGGACGTGTTGACGCCCGAGAACGCGGCGACGGGGACGAACTGGACCTTCTCGGACTTGAAGCCGATGAGCTTCGTCAGCTTGCTGACGGCCTCGACGGTCTCCTTGAACTTGTCCTCGGCCCAGTTGACGGCGTCCATCTTGTTGACGGCGACGACGAGCTGGTCGATGCCCAGCGTCTTGGCCAGGAAGATGTGCTCCTTCGTCTGGGCCTGCGGGCCCTCGATGGCGGAGCAGGTCAGGATGGCGGCGTCGGCCTGCGAGGCGCCCGTGATCATGTTCTTGACGAAGTCGCGGTGGCCGGGGGCGTCGATGATCGTGAAGTAATACTTCTCGGTGTCGAACTTCTTGTGGCTGACGTCGATCGTCACACCGCGTTCGCGCTCTTCCTTCAGGTTGTCCATGACCCAGGCGAGGAAGAACGAGCCCTTGCCCTTCTCGGCGGACTCCTTCTTGAAGCGCTCGATTTCGTGTGCCGGGAACTGGCCGGTGTCCAGCATCAGGCGGCCGACCAGCGTGCTCTTGCCGTGGTCGACGTGCCCGATGACGACGAGGTTCATGTGGGGCTTGTTGGAGGCCATGGGGATTCACCATGTGACGT
>JAXDQQ010000021.1:0-4151 GCA_034667805.1 Thermoplasmata archaeon
CGCCAACGGTCGTCTTGTACAGGTTGATCAAGGACGCGCCGGCATGGATGTGGAACTCGGCGTACGCCGCGATGTTCTGCGGCGCCGTGAACTCGTTCGCGCCGTTGTGCAGCGGGAACGTCTCGGCCACCGTGAGGAGGCCGGACGCCTCGTCGTGCGTGTAGAGGCGGCCGACGAAGGCACCCATCGCGGGGAGGTTCGACACGGTGACGTTGAGGACCTTTCCGCGGTAGGTGCCAGTGGCGCTGATGGTGGCCAGGCCGTCGGCCAGAGCGAAGGCGTTGTCGCCCTCGCCGGCGGCGGACGTCGCGAAGACGAAGTCGCCCATGCGCAGCTCGACGCGGTCGAAGTCGCCCGTGTAGTCCTTGCCGTCGAACGTCTTGTTGAGCTCCCACATGTTGTTGGCGTCCATCGCCAGGGCGCCGACCGGCAGCGTCCCGGTGGCGTTGGCGAGGACGACCTCGTAGGTGCCGTCCGGCGTGGGTAGCGCCATGAAGTGGATGACGAACGAGCTCGAGGCGGGGACGCATTGTCCGACCGGGGGGAAGGCCACGGGGTTGCACGCCATCGGGGCTTGGCCGACGGGGTGCTGCGCGGCCTTGTAGTGGGCCGTCGCGGCGCCCTCGACGGTCACGGCGGAGGCGCCGGGGGCCAGTTCACCGCTGGGCGGGGCCTTGCTGCAGCCGGCGAGGGCGGTGACGGCCAGGAGGGCCAGGACGACGAGGGTCGCACGGGACATAGGGTCGGCGACGGCGGACCTTGCCATATCAAGGTTCTGTTCAATTGGTTGCAGCGTCGGCGCCGACGTGGCGCTTGAACGAACGCACGGTGTTCTGCAGCAGGACGGCGATCGTCATCGGGCCGACGCCCCCGGGGACCGGCGTGACCCATGCGGCCTTCGACCAGACGGACTCCGCGCAGTCGCCGCGCAGCTTGCCGTCGGCTCCGCGGTTCAGCCCGACGTCCACCACGACGGAGCCGGAGCGCACGTGGTCCGCCGTGATGATGCCGGGGACGCCCGTGGCGGTCACGAGGACGTCGGCGCGCTGCGTGTGCGCCTTCAGGTCGCGGGTGCGCTTGTGGCACACGGTGACCGTCGCGTCGCGGTTGATGAGCAGCGCCGCCAGCGGCTTGCCGATGAGGTTGGAGTGGTTGACGATGCAGACCTCCGCTCCTTCCAGCTTGACGCCGGCCTCGTCGAGCAGGAGCAGGACTCCCTGCGGCGTGCACGGGGCCAAGGTCTCGTCGCCGATGAGGGCATGGCCGAGGGTCTCGGCATGGAACGCGTCGACGTCCTTGCCTGGCGAGATGGATTGCAGGATGGCCGACTTGCGCATGTGCGACGGGATGGGGAGTTGGACGAGGATGCCGTCGACCTTCGGGTCGGCGTTGAGCTGCTTGACGAGGCGGACGAGGTCGGCCTCGGGGGTCGTCGCCGCCAGCCGGTGCTCCATGGTGGCGATGCCGGCGCGCACGCAGGCCTCCTGCTTGCGCTTGACGTACACCTCGCTCGCCGCGTCGTGGCCGACGAGCACGACGGCGAGGCCGGGCGCGCGCTTGTGGCGCTTGGCCAACGTCGCGACCTCGGCGGCAAGCTCGCCCTCCATGCGCTTGGCCAGGGCCTTGCCGTCGAGCGGCTTCGCGCGGTGGCCGCCTGCGGCGGCAGGGACCGGGGCCGGGGCCTTCGGCGGGCTCACGGGCCGGCCACGGCGCGGACCTTAAAAGAGGGGCGCGGACCTGGCCGGCGTCGATGGGAACCGGGAAGGCCGTGGAGGATGGGAAGGATGGAAAAGCCGGTCCGCGCGCCGTCCTGTGGGACCTCGACGGCACGCTCCTCGATTCCAAGCAGTCGATCCGGGACACGATGAACACCGTGCTCGCGGAGCGCGACCTGCCCGGTTTCACGCGCGACGAACTGGCGGCCCTCATCGGCCATCCTCTGCGCGACATCCTCGCCACGAAGACCAAGGACCTGGCCGTCGTCGAGGCGATGACGCACCGCTACCGCGCCGCCTACAACGAGTCCGGCTGGGTCACCGTCCGCGTCGCCGAGGGGCTCGAGGACCTGCTGATGCGCCTGCGCCAGGATGGCATCCACACCGCGGTCGTCACGTCGAAGGGCCAGCACGAGACCGAGGTGCTGCTCGGGGACCTCGGCGTCGCGCACCTGTTCGACGCCATCGTGGGCGACGACGACGTGCGGCCGCTGAAGCCCGACCCGGCGCCCGTCCGCGAGGCGTTGGCGCTCCTCGGCGGCGTGCCGGCGGACCGCGCCGTCATGGTCGGCGACACGACGTTCGACGTCGGCGCCGCGGTCGGCGCTGGCGTCGCGTGCGTCGGCGTGCTGTGGGGCACGCACGACCGCAAGACGCTGCTCGCCGCCGGGGCCATGGCCGTCGTCTCCGACGCGGCCGGGTTGGCCAAGGCCCTCCGGGCGGTGCTTGGCCGCTAGGTCGCCCGCGGCACCGGGTCGGACTGCGGCGGGAAGGCGTAAAAGGAGCGCCTTCCCTGGCGCCACCATGAAGGCCCTCCTGGCCCTCTTCGCGCTCCTGCTCTTCCTGGTCCCGTCCGTCCCCGTGGCGGCGCAGGGAGTCGACCCCGGCATCGTGTGCGCCACAAACTCGGTGCCCGTCCCCCTCCGCGAGTCGCGCGTCTTCTGCGAGCCCCTCGATTCCGTCGGGTTCGTGCAGTTCGACCAGTTCGTCGCCGGCGTCCAGCAGCTCGCGGCCGACTACCCGGACTTCGTCGAGGTGCGCCAGATCGGCACGTCGGTGCAAGGCCGCCCCATCCTCTTCGTCGAGGTCACCAACGAGAAGTCGGCCGTGCCGCGCGACGAGAAGATCCAGCTCGGCTACTCTGCTTCCATCCACGCCAACGAGGCCGCCGGCCGCGAGGGCATGACGCGTGTCATCGAGGACCTCGCTGGCTCCAAGGGCCCGTACGGCGCCGACCTGCACCCGCTCCTCGACCGCATGATCCTCAACGTCTGGTTCCCCAACCCCGACTCCTGGGCCTCGGGCGACTTCTTCCGCGCCGACGCGACGGGCGTGCTGGACAACCCCGGCGTCCCCGGGTACGCGCGCGCCAACGCCAACGGGTACGACCTCAACCGCCAGTTCCCCAACCCCGGCTGGATCCTGCCCGAGCACGAGCCGATGAGCCAGCCCGAGGCGCGCGCGGTCGTCTCCGAGCTGCGCTACTCCGGCAACCACACCAACCTGGTGGCCGGCGCCGACCTGCACGGGATGCTCAACTCGCCCAACATGGTGCGCTCCATCATCCCGAACCAGGACTACGACTTCCGCCGCATGGTCCTCGTCGTCGACCAGCTGCGCCAGATGCAGGAGCGCATCGACGGCAACCCCTCCTTCCGCGAGTGGAACGCCGTCGCCGAGGCCGGCGGAAGCCTCGAGGACGCCATCGGCCAGGCACCCATCTCGCAGTGCCTGCCGGACTTGGCCGGCACCGGCGCGCAGTGCGTCAACGGGCCGACCGATGTCATCGCCAAGCCGTTCCTGTGGGGCGCCCGCTGGGACCAGATCGGCTACACCGACACCGGCTTCACCAGCGACTACATGACGCTCAGCCCGCGCAGCCCGACGGGCGGCATGGGCGCCGTCGGCCAGATCGTCGAGTTCGCCTACAGCCACATGGTGCCCGACAACAAGTACGTCGCCAAGCTCACCGACATGCACGTCGCCGGCGTCCGCGAGATCGTCCGCACCCAGATGGAGCAGGCCCTCCGCCTCGATTCCCCCGTCCTGGCCGGCACGGGCACGGTCGGCTACGTCTGGGCTCCCGACTACGTCACCTCCACCGACGACCCGAACGCCTACAAGGCGGAGTCGGGCAAGGACTTCGACCTCGCCGACGACGCGGCGAAGTTCGACTTCAACCAGGTCCCCTACAAGGTCTCGAACCTCAACTTCTGGCGCGACCTCGGCCGCTTCGCCGCCGACCCCTTCGTGCCCATCCCCGCCGAGACGCTCTCCGCCTCGGACCTCGCCGAGGTCAAACACCTGGCCATCACGGACCAGGCCCTCGAGCACCTCGACGACGGAGCCATCACGGACATCAAGGCCTGGGTGGAGGGCGGCGGCCACCTGCTGCTCACCGACGGCGCCCTGCGCTTCTTCGACCACGCGGGGCTC
>JAXDQQ010000022.1:0-4070 GCA_034667805.1 Thermoplasmata archaeon
TCGTGCGGGCCGCGCGCGACGGCCGGTCAGTGCGCCTGAGCGCGGTCGCCGCGGGCTAGCGCCTGCCGTGTCGGCCGGGGACGATTCGATTCCCGCCCCAGGAGAAAAACGCCAGGATTCGCATCCCACCCCAATCTTGGTATAAGGGCTGGTCAGTGGTGCTTGGGACGATGACCGCCACTCCCCGTGCCCGTCTCGTCTCCGCGATCCTCGTCGCCGTCCTGACCACGGTCACGTCCCTCGTCGCGATCGGCGTGACGGCGGGCGGCGAAGGGTCGGCCGTGACCTTGGCCCAAGCCCATACGGGCGATGCGTGGACCTACGACATCACGCTTGGCGACGGATGGGCGTCCCAGTCGGGGGACCCTGTCCAGCCAGGCGCGACGTCGCATGTGTTTGCGTTTTCGCTGCACTCCGCCGAAATCCGGTTGGGCGACCTCGCGGTCCACGACGCGAGCCGCCTTAACGTGAAGGGCTACGCGTACTGGCCCCACGGTGTCTATGACGAGCCGGGCGAGGCCCGTTGGCAGAACATGTCCCGTTCCGCCTGGTTCGACCAAGGCGGGCTCATGGCCACGGAAGGCCGCTCGGCCCTAGGTAAGGCCAGCGGCAGCGGCAGCGCCATCGTTCTGGAACAGTCCAACTCCTTGAGCGTGGAATCCGTGTACCGGTCGTTCGATCCCCACATCGTTCCCTGCCTCGGTCCCAACGAGGCGGCCGGCAAGACGATTGGCGTAGGCGACAAGGTGACCTTGTGGATGGATTGCACACTCGGCGGCATCTTGGAGAATGATGAGCAGGCCTTCCGCGCCGAGGGCATCGACCAGGTCGGCGACATGAAGGCCATGCGCCTTTCGAACGGCGATGGGTTCGAGGCCTGGTTCAACCCGGGCATCCCCTACCCGGTCAAAGTGCAGGTCCCCGTCGGCGAGGGCCACGGCGGGGCGATTTTGACGCTGAGCGGGTTCCAGCCGGGGACGGCGGCGTTCCCGGTCGTCGATCAGGGACCTCGCCAGTCCGTAGCCATCACCTTGGCCCCGCCGCAGCCCTGGGGTCCCGACGATACCGAATCCGGCAACCCCTTCCCTGCATCGGAAGCATTCGAATTGGCCCGGTCCGCGCCCGGGTGGAGCGCCCTCCGGGCCTTCCTTGACTCCCATCCGGACGCCTTTGCGGCCTGGGGCCACTTCCAATTGATCAACGTCGCTGCCGACTACCTGGCGACGACCCAGGATGCCGGGCGTCATCTAAGCTGGTACTTCGCGGTGCGTGGTGGAGATGACGTGCCGGACTGCCTCACGTTCGAGGTCACTCGCAATGAACCGAAGGCCACGCTCTTCGATCCCTTCCCGCAGTCCGACGAGTCGTTCGAGGAAACCCCGTTCGGATGCGAAGTCTACGGCGGCAAGACCGGCTTTGAACCGATGACCGCCGTCCGACCGTCGGCGTGGCCGACTGTTGGCTCGGCCCTGGCCGCGTGGGACTCTTACGGCCAAGCCCCCCAGGATGGTGTCCGGGCATGGGCGTTCATGGCCGGCGCGAAGGGCGAACCAATGAAGATGGTCGCAGGCGCTCCGACCCTCGTCGGGCAGGAGTTGCGGTCCTTCGCGGGGTCCTCTGTTGGCCTGGTTGGCGGCGACGAAGGACTCGAGCTGGAGGGCCCGACGCCCGTTGGGCTGTCCCGCCGGGACGTTGCGTTCAGCTACTCCGCCGAGGTGGCGGGGATGCCGGTCCCGCGTACGTCGGCTGTCCCGCCCGAGTCGGCAGAGCAGCGCCACTCCTTGCCGGCGGCCGTTAGTTCTGCCCTCTCCCCCGCCGTCGCCACCGGCGTCGGAGTGCTGTCCTTGCTGGCCGGCGCGCTCTACTTCCTCTGGCCAAGCCTGAAGGGCGGCCTCTTCGGCCTCTTCAGCCGCGTCCAGCCGGAGCAGGTGCTCGAGCACCCGCAGCGCGCGAAACTGGTGCAGGCCGTCGAATCCGAGCCCGGCATCCACTACCAGGCCCTGCTGCGCAAGACCGGCCTCGCCAAGGGCGCCCTGGAGCACCACCTGCACGCGCTCGTGGCGGCCGGCCACCTGCGCAAGGTCGCGAACGGCGGCTACACCTGCTACTTCGTCGGCGCGCCCGTCCGCGGCGCCTCGGCCTTGAAGTCGGCTGGCGCCCGCCGGTTGCTGCAGGAGCTGCAGACCCACCCCGGCGTGGGCCTCGTGGAGGCGGCCTCCGCGTCGGGCCTCAGCCCGGCGACGGCCAGCCCCCACCTCGCCCGCCTTGAGGAGGCCGGCCTCGTCACGTCGCTGCGCGAGGGCCGCTCGCGCCGGCTCTTCCCGACGGCGGCGGCCGCGTCGGCTGCGTGAGCCGGAGCCGCTAGGCGCTGCGGCCGAGCGGGCCGTCCGGCAGGCCCGCCGCGGCGCCGTGCAAGCGCATCGGCGCGCCGCCGGCCGACAGGACGAGGTCGCCGTGGTCGGCCAGGGCCGGCGGGAGGTTGCCCGTGAGGCCCTCGAAGGCGAAGCCATAGGATTGGCCTGGCACGCCGGTCAGCTCGTCCAGCGTCGCCCCGAGGTCGAGCTGCGCGACCTCGATGAGGTCGACGCCGCAGGCCGAGACCTCCGTGAGGCGCAGGCTCGTCGTCGAGGGTCCGGGCCCGGCGCCCGTGCCCACGTAGATCGGGAGGCCGGTGGCGAGCACGGCGGGCCCCGAGCCTGCCAGGAGGTTCTGGAAGGTGGTGGTGGTCCCGTGCAGGTCGGACTCGATGGAGAAGGTCCCGGCCTGCGGGCAGGCGACGACCAAGGTCGGGGACGCCAGCGCCACGACGATGGCCTCCGTATGCCCCGCCGAGGGGAACGTCGCCTCCACGGTGCGGTCGCGGGCCGAGGCGACGGGCTCGGCCAGGTTCGGCAGGTCGTCCGTGACCTGGATCGCCTTGGTCTGCACGACGTAGACCTCGTTGAAGCCCGGCGGGAAGAACAGGTTGAGCTGAAAGTACATGGCGTACTGGAAGCCCGCGCCGCGGCCGCTTGCCTCGAGCGGGACCGCGAGCCGGCCATCGAGGAGCTCGGCAGCGTCCTCGGACGGGTCCTCGGTGTCCTCGTCCACCACGGCCATGAGCAGGCCGAAAGGACGCGTCTCGGCCGACCGCGCCGCCACGACGAACGCGATCTGGTCTCCCTCCTCCAGTCCCTCGCCGGCCATGAAGAACAGCTGCGGCGCCAACGGCTCGGCCTCGGTCTCCTCTGGGGTGGTGCCGAGAAGGTCGCCGCTGAAGCCCGACGTGGGCGTCGCCAAGGCGCCACCGACGGCGGTCGCCGTGCGGCCCAGCGAATAGGCGAGGATGGCGTACTCGTCCAAGGCCAGGCCGTCGATGCCGACGGGGACGACGTCCAGGACGATCATCTCGAAGCTGAACCCGGGGAAAGGCTCGTACTCGATGACGGCGCCTTCCGGGACGGTCCAGATGAACGCGGTGAGGGGCGCGTCGGGCCCGGCCTGGGCGGAGAGCAGGAAAGGCGTCGCCAGGTCGACGGTGGCGTTGGCGGCGGCCAGGTGATCGGAGCCAAGGACCTGCGCGACGGGGTCCACGACGACGGGGGCCGGCGCGTCGGTCGAGGCGCACCCGGCGAAGAGGGCGGCCACCAGGAGGAGCATCAGGAGGAACGGCCGCGTCATGTCCGGAACCACCCCTGGCCCTCGTCCGGCCAAGATATGGTTTCTGGTCCACTCGTTGGTGTTTTGCTGGGATTCGCCAGGTCAGTCCCAAGCCAACACGGGGTTGCGCAGCTTGGCCAGCCCGACGGCCTCGGCTTCCATGCGGTCGCCGGGGAGGATGGGGCCCACGCCGTCCGGTGTCCCGGTGAGGAACACGTCCCCCGGCGACAGGGTCATCCACTGCGAGGCGCGGGCCAGGAGTTCCGCCACCGGCAACGACATGTCGCGCGTCGTGCCGTCCTGCCGGACCGTCCCGTTGACCGACAGCCGCAGGCGGATGTCCTGCAGGTCGCGGCCGGCGACGGGCTGCCAGGCGCCGAGCGGCAGGAACGAGTCGTAGCCCTTCGCCTGGTCCCACGGGCCGCCGGCCT
>JAXDQQ010000023.1:0-3595 GCA_034667805.1 Thermoplasmata archaeon
TACCAGCAGGACGACCGGCGGGACCTGGGGCCCGGCACGTTCGTGCAAGAGTTCGGGATGCCCTACAGCAGCCGCTGCAATTGGCTCCTGCCGGGCCTCAATGACGTGACCAACATCACGCCGCCCATCAACATTGGGCCCGCGACGTCCGACCATCTGGTCGCGCCGCTGGAGGGCGTCCCCTACGCCGTCGAGGTCAACGCCAGCCTTGTCCCGAGCTGGGGTTGGCAGCCCTTCGAGGACCAATGGGGCGACCGCGACCTGGAGCTGAACTGGGCCCCCGTCGACGAGGAGCAGGCGCGGGCCGGCGAGCAGGCTGCTCCTGGGGCAGGGGTCCTAGTGGTCTTCGTCGTCGTCGGCCTCGCGGCGGCGCGGCGGCGGGCCGCCGGACGCTAGCCCTAGCTCGATTCGGCTACGCTTTCGTCGCCCGCGACATCAGGAAATCCTGGTGCACGATGTTGTTGCGGAAGTAGGGCGCAATGGCGGCGTCGAGTTCGGCGCGGAAGGCCGCGAGCTTCTGCGGATCGTTGGCGAACATCTGCACGATGCGGATGAGCGGCCCCGCCGTCTGCTCCATCAAGGTGCGCCAGTGCGCCAGCGTGAGCGCGGGGAATTGCATCGTGGCGGTGTCGAAGGCGAGGTCCTTGACGGCCGGGCCCAGGCGCTCGCGCACGAAGTCGGGGCGTCCCCAAGCCGCGGGCGGAGTCGCGCCGGGCGGAGCCGGCAGGTGGGTGCCCGCCAAGGTGAACATCTTGCCCAACGCAAGCTCCGGCGGCCACGTCGAGAAGGCGATGCGGCCCCCAGGACGCAAAACGCGCAGCATCTCACGCGCGGTGACGTCGGCGCGCGGCGCGAACATGTGCCCGTACTGGCTGATGACGACGTCGAACTCGCCGTCCTTGAAGGGCAGCGCCTCCGCGTCGCCTTCCTTCCAGACGATGTCGCCGAAGCCGGCGATGGCGGCGTTCTCGCGGGCGCGCTCCAGCAAGGCTGGCGTCAGGTCCAGGCCCGTGACCTTGGCTCCCAGCGCGCGGGCCGTGATGCTGGCCACGCCCGTGCCGCACCCCACGTCCAGGACCTTGTCCCCGGACTTGACGCCGGCGAACGACACCAGCCGCGCGGCGGGGGGCGTCGTCATGAGCTCGAGGGTGGCGAAGTTGGACCAGGACTCGCGCTGCTTGGCCTTGAAGTCGGCGAAGGGGTCGGCCGGGGTGGTCAGGACAGGTTGTGCCATGGGAACCAGGAAGAGCACGCGGCCCGGCCACCATAAAGGCGAGGACTGGCGGCAAGTTTCGAGGGAGGGCCAGGCGCTCGTGATGTCGCAGTACAGGCGCCTCGATTCATCGGCCGCGCCATCCAGTCAGCCAAGCTCTAAGCGACCCACGGCTTGGCCCGCCCGTGCGCGAAGAACGCCCCGACCTCGGCGTGCCCCTCCTCGAGGAGGTGCGCGACGGCCGCACGCAGGCCGTCCACTCCGGCGACGCGGTCCTCCTCGACCCCGACGGCGCCATCGACCACCAATGGGGCCATGGCGACCAGGGGGCCTACTGGCGCAGCGCCGCCAAGCCACTCCAGGCGCTGGCCTTCGTCGAGACCGGCGCGTTCGACGCCCTCCGGGACACTGCCGGGTTGGACGAGCGCCACCTCGCCATCGCCTGCTCGTCGCACAACGGCGAGCCCGCGCACGTCGCGGCCGCCCGCGCCATCCTCGCCGCCGCCGGCCTGAAGGAGTCGGACCTCGGCTGCGGCGCGCACGAACCGATGGGCGGCGTCGCCTTCGGCGGCCCGATGCCCAAGGGCGGCTGGACCGCCATCCACAACAACTGCTCCGGCAAGCACGCCGCCATGCTCGCCACGGCGAAGCACAACGGATGGCCGACGCAAGGCTACCTCGATCCCGAGCATCCGCTGCAGCTCGCCATCCGCAAGACGATCGGGGAGGCGACGGGGGAACCCGTCGAGTGGGGCACCGACGGTTGCAGCGCGCCCTGTTTCTGGTCCTCCATCAAAGGCATGGCGCGAGCCTTCCAGTGGCTCAGCAAGCGGCCCGCCGGCCGGCGCATCTTCGACGCCATGGCCGCCCATCCGCATTCGATCGCCGGCACGGGCATGTGGGACACCGCCTTCATCGGCGCGGGCAAGGGCCGTTGGGTCGGCAAAGTGGGCGCGGCGGGTCTCTACGTGGCCATCAACCGCGGCAACGGCGAAGCGTTCGCGTGCAAGGTCGGATCCGGCTCCCGCGACGCCCGCGACTGGGCCGCCGCCCATCTCGCGAAGGACGCAGGCTGGCTCGACGCCGAGGCCGAAGCGGCGTTGCAGCCGTTCCTCGCGCCGCCCATCACGACGTGGAACGGCAAGGTCGTCGGGACCATCCGCAGCTTCGTGTGAAGGGCCTGGTCGTCCGCCTGTCGGATTCGCCGCGAGAGCCCATCGCGAAGCGGGCTCGTGAGGAGCGCGAGCCGCCGCGAAGCACGCGCTGCTCGAGCTCGAATCGACCGCGGCGCTCAGGCCGGTGGGCGCCGCTCCGCGGCGCACCCGCCGGTGCCAAGAGCGCCGCCTGTCGGATTCGAACCAACGACCGTCGGATTAACAGTCCGATGCTCCACCAGCTAAGCTAAGGCGGCAATGCTCCCACCTTTTTCGGCGGCGGGAGGGCGTCCCCAGAGGGGCCGACGGCCGCGCGACTTGGGCGTCGGTGATAACCCTTCCGTCCCGGGGTCCACAGGAAGGACGACGGACGGAGCGTCATCAAGAAACCCTTATCGACGACCGGCAGGTCGCTCGCATGATGGCTGGCGGAGGCAATGGCCGGACGTTCGTGCTGGCCTTGGTCGGCGCTGGGCTCGCCGCCACCCTCGCGCGCTTCGCCTGGGGCAGCGCCGTGGACGGCCTCTGGTTCCTCGGCTTCGCCGCCGTGGGCCTGTTCGCGGTCGGCCTTCCCATCGTGCTGGCGGAGGGCGCGCTCGGCCAGTTCCGCCGCCGCAACGCCGTCGACGCCTACGGGCCCGGCGCGTGGAAGGGCCTCGGCGCCGTCGCCGCCCTTGGCGCCGTCGTGCTGGCGGCGCTGCTCGCGGTCCTCGCCGGCTGGTCGGCGCGCTTTGTCGTCCTGTCGTTCTCCGAGTCCTGGTACGACGATCCCTCGCGGCACTTCCGGTTGCTGTCCTCGGGCCCGGACGCCGTCCTCACGACGCTCGGCGTCCTCGCCGCGGCGACCGGCGTCGCGCTGCGCGGCACGCGCAAGGGCTCGAAGGCCATCGTGGGCTTCTGCGCCGTCACCGCGCTCATCCTCCTCGCCGGTCTCGCGGTCTGGGGCAACACCTTCCCCGGCAGCGCCGCCGGCCGCACGGCCGTGTTCGCCACCGACGTCGACGCCGTCGGGTGGTCGCTGGCCTTCGCAGGCATCCTCGCCGGGCTTCTCCCGACCCTATTGGCCACCGGCGTCACGGTCACCCTCTCGAGCCACCTGCACGAGCGCACGCTGCCGCGCGAGGTGACCCTGTCCGGGGTCTTCACGGCCATCGGCATCCTGCTGGCGACGCTGTTCATCGCCGGCCTCTCCTCGTCGCAGGGCACGGGCTTGGCAAGCGGCGATGGC
>JAXDQQ010000024.1:0-3233 GCA_034667805.1 Thermoplasmata archaeon
AGCCGAAGCAGCCGGCCAGGAGCGCGAAGGCGACGAGGAAGGGGACCAGGCGAACGGTCGACTTGCGCATGAGGCTCACCCTCCCCGGGCCGGCAGTTGGATCTCCCATGCTTCGGTCGCGCCGCGGTCCACATAGGTAGCGCGCGTTCTGCGTTTATTAAACAGAGGCCTTCAATGGAGGCCCTTGGCCGGCCCGGCGGCCATCCGGGGTCTTGCGGGTATCGTTAAGGCACAGAGGCCATGACAGGAACCATGCCCGCAACGAAGGCGAAGAAGTCGGCGGCAAACCGCGCCGCGGACGATCTCCCCGTCCTCGTCGTCGGCGCGACCGGCAACCTTGGCGGCCGCGTCGTGGACCACCTGCTCTCGCGGGGCAAGCGCGTGCGCGCCCTCGTGCGGTCCGGCACCGACGCATCGCGACTGGAAGCGAAAGGCGTCGAGGTCGTCCGCGCCGACCTGACGGACCGCGCCACGCTGGACGCACCCGTCAGCGGCGTCAGCGCCGTCGTCACCACGGCCGCCGGCTACACTGGCCGCCGCCGCGGCGACTCCCTCGAGACCGTCGATCACCAAGGCAACCTGAACCTCGTCGACGCGGCCGCCAAGGCACGGGTCCCGCGCTTCGTCTTCACGAGCATCCTGAACTGCGACCAGGCGCCGGACGTCCCGCACTTCTGGACGAAGAAGCTCATCGAAGACGAACTCGAGGCCCGCGCCGTCCCCTTCGTGGCGCTGCGTCCGGGCGCTTTCATCGTGCCGCCCGGCTCCGGCTGGGACCTCTGGTCGAAGGGCCTGAAGAAAGGCCGCCTGCGCTCGTTCGGGCCGCGCGATGTGCCGTGGACGTGGATTCCCATCGACGAGGTGGCGCGCGCCTTGTGGCTCGCCGTGGACGCCCCCGGTGTCGAAGGGAAACGCATTGACCTGGGAACAGACCGCGCCGTCTCCATGGACAAGATGGCCGCCGACTTCGCCCGGATCCTTGGCCGCCCCGTCAAGACCGTGGGCATGGGGCCCATGGGTGCCGTCATGGGCGCCATGGCCATCGTGAGCTCGCGCATGCGCGACATGAAGGCCATGGTCGATTTCTTCGGCACGGGCAAGTACGTCGCCGACACGACGCAGCAGGCCAGGCTCCTCGGCCCGGTGCCCAAGCTCGACGACGCGCTTCGGGACTACGTCCGGGCCGCCGGACTCGCGTGAAGCGGCCTGGTCACCGATCCTGTGGTTCAGTGGCGCGTCAAGCGAGTTGGTCCATGACGCGCCCGCAGCACGTCGGGGGCAACGCGGGGCGCTGCGCGAACTCCTTCATCGTCCCGCAATCCGAGCAACGGTACCGGAACCCCGCCTTCCCGTGCTTGGCTGGCATGTCGGCAGCATCCTGCGATCCCGGGCTTAAACATGACGGGACGAGCGACGCGACCCTCAAGACGGGCCCCGCCTTCTGCGGCCTGTTGGACGCGAAGGACCTGAAGATCCTGCGGTTGATGGGCGTGCAGCCGTTCGCCGACTGGCCGCGCGACCAGGACCACCTCAAGCCCTCCTACCTGGCCAAGCAGCTTGGCATGAGCGTGGTGTCCGCCAAGGCACGCGTGCGCCGCCTGGAGGGTGAGGGCATCATCGCGGGATACGAGATCTACCCCAACTTCAGCCTCCTGGCCTACATGTGCACGGGGTTCCTGTTCCACTTGCCGGGCCCCGCCAGTTCGCAGACGATGAGCGACCTGCAGGCCGTCGACGGCGTCGGCGTCGTCGAGCGCTACCTTGGTCCAGCCATCCGCGTCGACCTGTTCGAGAAGAGCCAACCTGCCCTCGACCGCCGCGTCCAGCTCGTGTCCCGGATCCTGGGTGCGACGCGGCACTCGCGGTACGCCGCCTACCCATCAAGTCCGGTCGCCCGACAGCCGACCCGCCTTGATTGGCGGATCATCCACGCCCTGCGGGGCCAAGCCCTCCGCCCCCTTGCCGACGTCGCCGTGGAACTCGGCGTCAGCACGCGAACAGTGAGCCGCCACTACGACCGCCTGTGGGCCGAAGGCAGCATCGACACGGTGGCCCGCCTCAACACGGGCAACATCCCCAGCCTCCTGTTCGCCAACGTCGCCATCCGCTTCAAGCAGGTGCCGCCCGCGCCCGTCACGCAACGCCTCCACAAGGAGTTCGACGACCAATGGGCCTACTGCTGGAGCCCACCGGACCACCAGGTGGCCGACCTCGTCATGGGCCTCGTCTTCCGTTCCCCCAGCCACCTGCAGGAGACCATCGACCGCATCCGGGGCATGCCTGACGTGGCGGACGCCGAAGGCCTGCTGGCGGCCCAATCCACGAGCAACGAGGCCTGGCTCACCGAGGAGATGCAACGCGCCGCGCGGGCTGCCCTCGAAGAGGCGCCTGCGCCCCTCGTGTCAAGAGCGTGACGCCGCGGTTGCGGTTTTGGACAAAGCTGGCCGCCGAATGACGCGGACCGCACCGCTCGGCGAAGGCAGGTCCTTGACGCCCCTGCCGATGGTGTGGCTGGTGAGCCCAATGGCGACCCAGACCACCCAAACACACCAGACAAAGCAGACCAACCAGATGACCAAGCACAGCAGCTTCCTGAAGCCCGATGAACGCCGCGAGTTCCCCAAGGGCTACGCCGAGATCGTCAAGGTCGGCGACGGCGAGGTCGGCCGCCTCGTCTTCAAGCCCGGATGGCGCTGGTCCAAGGACGTGAAGGCCATCGCGCGCACCGCCAGCTGCGAGGCCCCGCACTTCCAGTACCACGTCTCCGGCCGCCTCGCCATCCGCATGGACGACGGCACCGAGTTCATCGCCGGCCCCGGCGACGTCACCTCCCTGCCCAAGGGGCATGACGCGTGGGTCGTCGGCGACGAGCCCGCCGTCGTGGTGGACTTCTTCGGGGCAAGCCACTACGCCCTGCCGCCAGGCAAGGACGCCCACGCCCGCGCCGATGGCAACGACGGCCACACCGCCGGACTGCGCGCCCTCGCCGCGGACCTGCAAGGCATGGCGGACGAATCGCCGCAAGCCATGTACCTCTTCCTCGACGACCGCAACAAGTGGTGCAACCAGCGGTTCGCATCGCTGCTCGGCTACGCGAGCCCGCAGGAATGGGCCGGCGTGGCCGACTCCTTCACGAGCGCGTTCGTGGACCCCAAGAGCCAGTCCACGATCGTGTCGACGTACCAGGACGCCATGGAGCAGGGCATGGGCTCGCAGGTCCCCGTCACCTGGCG